>NZ_JARPTC010000019.1:0-187848 GCF_030577015.1 Desulforamulus aquiferis
CGCCCTACCCCTGCCAGGTCTGCACCGGCATAGCTGCACCAGTTGCACAGAAACGCTACAATTTTAGGTTCTTGTTCGCCCATTTTCTTCCCTCCTACCTCGAAATTGGAAGTCCGAAGTTCGTTATTCGAGGTTCGATTATTTTAGCTTTTCTTACGGGTCTTTTAAGTCTTTTGGTTATTTATGGTTAAGGAGTCCGGGCGGTGCTGGGCAACGCCCGGCTCTTGGTTCATAAATTTCGAACTATGAAATTGCCTGTACCATGGACATGATTTGTTCGTTGCTGCAGCCCTTGACGTTGATGGCTCCGCAGCGGCAGGAGGAGGCGCAGGCCCCGCAGCCTTTGCATAGGGCCGGGTTTACTTCTGCTGCTGTGTTGCCCCTCTGGTCTGTTACCAGGGTGGCTGCCTTGGATGGGCATACTTCTACGCATACGCCGCAGGCTGCGCACTTGCGCTGGATTACGTAGGCTGCCTTGCCGTCGGTCTGGATGTTGGCCTTGCCCAGGGCGGTGGCTGCACGTCCTGCTGCTGCTTTCCCCTGGGCGATGTTTTCTTCCAGGTTCTTTGGTCCGTGGGCCAGGCCGCACATGAATACGCCGTCTGTTCCAAAGTCTACGGGACGCAGTTTTAGGTGGGCTTCCAGGAAGAAGCCTTCTGCGTTAACCGGCACTTTGAATAGTTTGGACAGGCCGGTGTTGTCGTTTGGCACGATGGCTGTGGCCAGTCCGATGACGTCGGCATATATTTCTACCGGTCGGTTCAGCACGTGGTCGGTAAAGGTCACTTTGGTGCCAAAGGCGGTTTCTTCTACCTCAGGCTTCTGGTCGGTGCTGTAGCGGACAAAGATTATTCCCTTCCGCCGGGCTTCGGTGTACAGGTCTTCGAAGTAGCCGTAGGTTCTGATGTCTCGGTACAGGATGAATATGTTGGCGCTGGGCTTGGCTTCTTTTATTTTTAGCGCCAGCTTCACGGCCTTGGTACAGCATATTCTGCTGCAGTAGGGGCGCTCGTTGTCTCTGCTTCCCACGCATTGGATGAATACGTAGTTGTTGGAGTTTTTAAGCTGTCCCTCTGCCAGCATGCCTTCTATTTCCAGCAGGCTGCGTACTCTGGTGTTGTGTCCGTAGAGGTATTCTTCCGGCTTGTATTCTGCAGCACCGGTGGCGATGATGGCCACGCCGTGCTTTAGTTCTTCTCCGTTACTGAGCTTGGTTTCGTAGTTGCCCATGAAGCCGTGTACGTCGGCTATTTCTACTCCGGTGTATACTTTGATCTTGTCATGGGTTGTTACTTTGTTAATTAGTTCGCCAAGATATGCTTGAATGTCTTCTCCACCCATGCCGTGGTGGATTCTCTTGGCTATGCCGCCAAGTTCCGCTGCCTTTTCTACCAGGTATACCTGGTAGCCCTGGTCTCCCAGGTTTAGGGCTGCGTTCATGCCTGCTACTCCGCCGCCGATTACCAGTGCATCGTGGTTCATGGGCAGGGTTACTGGTTGTACAGGCTCTAGAAGCGCTGCTTTTTTAACGGCCATTTTTACCAGGTCTTTGGCTTTTTCGGTGGCTGCTGCCGGTTCGTTCTGGTGTACCCAGGAGCAGTGGTCTCGGATGTTGGCCATTTCGAATAGGTGTGGGTTTAGTCCTGCTTCTTTTAGGGTCTCCTGGAACATGGGCTCGTGGGTTCTTGGGCTGCAGGAGGCCACTATGATGCGGTTTAGTCCGTTTTCTTCGATGGCTTCTTTTATCTGGGCACTGGCATCCTGGGAGCAGGCGTATAGTTTGTCGGTGGCGTATACTACTCCCGGTAGTGTCTTGGCGTATTCGGCTACTCCCGGCACGTCTACTACGCTGCCGATGTTGATGCCGCAGTGGCAGACGAATACTCCGGTCCTTACTATTTCTCCCGCTAGGTCTTTTTCTGCAGGGTATTCTTTGGTCTGGGTCAGGGTGCCTTTGGCCTCTGCCAGTTGTTTTTGTACTTCTCCTGCTGCCGCACTGGCCTGCATTACTGTTTCTGGTATGTCTCGGGGGCCGCTGAAGGCTCCGGCTACGTATACGCCGGGCTTGTTGCTGGCCACGCCGCTCAGTTTTTGTACGTCGGCAAAGTTGTACTGGTTCAGTTCTACTCCTAGTCCCTTGGCCAGCTCTACTGCTGCTTTGTTGGGCTCGAGTCCCACTGATAGTACTACCATGTCGTATTCTTCTGTTATTATGCTGCCGTCTTCTAGGGCGTAGCGGATGCTGACGTTGTCGTTTTCTCCTGGGTCTAGGCCGTAGACACGGCTGCGTACGAAGTTTACTCCATACTGGGCCTTGGACCGCTCGTAGTATTTTTCAAAGTCTTTGCCGTAGGTCCTCATGTCCATGTAGAAGATGCTGGCATTTAGGTCATAGGGTGCGTGTTCTTTGGCGATTACTGATTGTTTGATTGCGTACATACAGCATACTGACGAGCAGTAGCCGTGGTTGATTCGGCAGTTCCGGGAGCCTACGCACTGGATCCAGGCAACCTTCTTGGGCTCCTGGTGGTCGCTTGGTCTTATCAGGTGTCCCCCAAAGGGGCCTGAGGCGCTTAAAATACGCTCAAATTCCAGGGAGGTTACTACGTTTTTCAGCTCCCCGTATTTGTATAGCTCCAGTTGGGCAGGGTCAAATATTTCAAAGCCTGGTACCAGTAGTACGGAGCCCACTTCAATTTGGATCTCTTCGTCCTCCATGTGGTGGTTGATTGCCCCTGCTTGGCAGGCCTTTAGGCATTTGCCGCAGAGTTTTTCGTTGGCCAGGTTCTTAAATTTTAGGCATTTGTTGTTGTCTATGGCGTAGGCGTTGGGGAAGGCCTGGGCGTATAGCTTGTAGATGGCTTTCCTTTTCCCCAAGCCCTGGTTGAATTCGTCGTCCACTTTTACTGGACAGGCATCTGCGCAGCTGCCGCAGCCTGTACATTTGTCCGGGTCTACGAAGCGTGCTTTGCTCCGGATGGTCACTTTGAAGTTTCCTGGCTCTCCTTCTAAGCTTATTACTTCTGAGTTGGTCATGGTTTTTACGTTTAGGTGTCTCCCGCAGTCTACCAGCTTGGGAGACAGTATGCACATTGAGCAGTCGTTGGTTGGGAAGGTTTTGTCCAGCATGGGCATGGTTCCGCCTATGGCCGGCTCCTTTTCTACCATATACACATAGTAGCCGGACTCGGCCAGGTCTAATGACGCCTGTATCCCGGCTATCCCGGAGCCTACCACCAGTACGGCTCCTACCTTGTTAGGATTTATTGTCATCTCAGCATCACACCGTCCTCCTAGTCTCGCTTTCCAGATGAAACTTCATAGCCACCCAGAAGCAATAACCCCTTAAAGGGGTAATTTCCTTAATTTTTAATCAATTTTGGTTGATAAACCAGCACCTGTTCATTTTAATCCAAGGGAAAGAAGCCGTTGACTACTTCACCTCCATGAAATATTTAGTGTGGTTTTGTAAGTAAAATTAATAGAGTCCTTGTACATATAATAACAAGGTTGCACAAAACAACCTATAGTTAACTAATTAAATAAAAAATAACTTGCATTGTGGACTTATCCTGACAAAACTAGATTGCCGAAATATATTTTGATATCCCCCATTAATAATTCATAATCGGACAATGTCGCCTCTAAGACAGTGCCAGCGTAACGAAGATACTATTTATGGTGTAAATCCGAGGCTAGGGTCCTTAGTAATATAACCAAGAAGCAAAGTTTGATGTAAGAATTAAAAGTTGAAACTCCAGTAATTACGCCCTCTTTATCCTTATGGCTAGTATAAAGCTTCTTCCAACTAGTGTCAATTCTTTTAGACTATTTTGAATTAGAGGCTTGTATTTTTTCGCTGTGACTATTTGTCTTAATTGATGGAATTTTAAATCTGTTTAATTAAGTATTAATTAAATTTTAAGTTCTAATTATTTTTTGATAATTGTACGTCCCGGTTTAAGCCCTATAGGGCTTAAACCGGGTGACTTATCTAACCTTTTTCTCCCATCCCCATCTTCCGATGGTTTTTGGTGGTCAAATTATTGGGCGGTGTTTTAAAAGGGTTGTTACTTATTTCCCTGTGGCTTGGAGCCATTTCTTTAGATACGGTTTCATCTTCCGTGGTTCCTTTAACTAATTCCCCATGTTTAGTTGCCATTTGTTCATGGGGAACACCCTCTTGCAATGTATGTTTCTTATTATGAAGCGTCACGGGAACACCTCCAAAATTATTTTTATTAGTTTTCCCGGACAGAAAATATTTATGGGACGAAAATATATTATTATTTTACACGCCCATAAGTAAAACCCGGTATTTTTAGCCAATACCGGGCGTGTTCTTAAAACAATCCCTTAGTACGTCCATATTCATCTATATCTACATGATGGGCCGCAGGCCTAGAGCCCAAGCCTGGCATTGTCCTCATGGCCCCTGCCAGGGGATATAAGAATCCAGCACCAACGGAAGCTCGTATATCCCTAATAGGGAAGATATAATTTCCCGGCCGCCCCTTCATACCGGGGTCATGGCTAATGGAAAGGTGAGTCTTCGCCATACAAATAGGGAGTCTACCAAGTCCCAGTTCCTCAAATTGCTTAATTTTTCGTTCGGCCAAGGGTTCATAAATTACACCATCTGCATTATATACCTTCTTAGCCAAGGTTTCTATTTTCTCTTTTATGCCAATATTGTCAGGGTATAAAAGCTGAAAATCACTTGGCTTTTCGCAGGCAGCAACAACCGCCTCTGCCAGTTCAACCGCCCCTTCCCCACCGTCGGCCCAAACTGTGATGGGATAAGCCCCCAATGCACCGGCTTCCATGGCCTTTTCACGTACTAAAGCAACCTCTGGGTCCGTATCAGGGGTAAATCTATTAATGGACACAACTACAGGTACACCATAATAGCTTGCTACCTTAATATGATGCACCAGGTTGGCACATCCCCTTTCCAGGGCAGGTAGATTTTCCTTGGTAAGCTCTTCCGGCAGTGGTCTGCCTGCCACCACGTTGCCTAATCCCCCATGCATCTTGAGGGCTCTTATGGTACAAGTAATCACGACACAGCTTGGGCGCAAACCAGACTGCCGGCATTTGATGTCCATGAATTTCTCCATACCCAAATCAGAGCCAAAGCCTGATTCTGTTACTACATAGTCTGCCAATCTAAGGGCTATCTTGTCCCCCAGTACGGAACTTTGTCCGTGGGCTATATTGGCAAAGGGTCCAGCATGCATGATGCAGGCTTGTCCCTCCAATGTCTGCACCAAGTTAGGCTTTATTGCCTCCTTCATAATTACAGTCATGGCTCCCGCTGCCTTAAGATCCTCAGCTGTAACAGGCTTGCCATCATAGGTGTAAGCTACCACTATTTTGCCCAATCTCAAGCGAAGATCCTGGAGGCTGTCGGCTAGGGCTAAGATAGCCATAACCTCAGAGGCGACCGCCATATCAAAACCAGTCTGTCGGGGATATCCGTTTTCCTTTCCTCCCAAGCCGATCACAATATCCCTAAGGGCCCGATCGTTGGTATCAAGTACACGGTTCCACATTACAGTCATGGGATCAATGTTTAAAGGATTACCTAACAGTATAGAGGTATCGATCATGGCAGCCAGCAGGTTATTGGCCGCCTCCACCGCATGAATATCCCCGGTGAAATGAATATTGATATCCTCCATAGGAACCACCTGGGAGTATCCACCTCCGGCAGCACCACCCTTAATTCCAAAAACAGGTCCCATTGATGGCTGCCTAAGGGTAGTTATAACCTTCTTGCCGATCTTACCCAGTCCCTGGGTAAGGCCTATGGTGGTGACTGTCTTTCCTTCACCAAGGGGCGTGGGAGTAATGGCGGTGATATCTATTAACTTGCCCATGGGATGGTCTTTAAATTTGCGCAAGACATCCAAATTAATCTTAGCTTTGTATTTGCCATAAAGATCAATATCATCTTCCCCCAAGCCGATCTTCGCAGCAATTTCTGTAATTGGCGTCATTTTATGGGCCTGGGCAATTTCTAAATCACTGGGAACAACTTTCATGAACATAAACACTCCGTTCTTAGCAATTTTTTTATTTACCCGTCAACTTTCCCTCAGCCCTCTTCAAGAATTTTTCAAGGACTATAATAAATCTCTCGTGAATACCTGAGCCAATTGATCCTGCTTCGTCCATTGCATCGACTTTAAATACTAATCTTTTCCCGTCAATTTCAACAAGTTCGGCCTTTGCTGAAACAGCCATACCCACCGGAGTAGCTGCAGTATGCTTGACATTTACCAGGGTTCCAACTGTGGTCTGTCCTTCAGGCAATACTTTATCCGCCAACTCCAAGGCTGCCTTCTCCATTAATCCGATCATGGCTGGTGTAGCAAATACCCTTACTCCACCGCTGCCATAGGCTATTGCTGTATTTGTGTCATTAACTGTTGCCTTTACTTCCTGGGTCATACCAATTTCCAACATGGGACACCCCCTTTAGGTGGTATTATTTTCAATTTCATACAAATGATACTATTTTATGTTTAAAAAGAAAAATCCCCAGCTTTTCACTGGAGAATTTCCATTGCATGCTACTCGTAAATCCAGGTATCTATGGCCCTACCGTATTCAACCAATTCCTCCGGCTTGAAGAAAATTGCTATCTCACGGTTTGCACTTTCCACAGAGTCGGAGCCATGGATTACGTTACGTCCAACATCAACACCGTAGGTTCCTCTAATGGTGCCAGGTATTGCCTTTAAGGGATTGGTAGCTCCCATCATTTCACGGGCGGTAACTACAACATCTTTTCCCTCAACAACCATGGCAACCACAGGACCGGAGGTTATAAAGTCAACTAATCCTGTGAAAAAGGGTTTACCAGCATGCTCACCATAATGCTTTTCAGCAGTTTCCCGGGCAATTTGCATCATCTTTAAGCCCACTATTTTGTAACCTCTTTGCTCAAAGCGGCTTATGATTTGCCCAACCAGCCCCCTTTGAACACCATCGGGCTTAACCATTAGATATGTACGTTCCACCCTTTTCTCCTCCCACCTTAAAGAATCCTCTTTTCTCTAATATCTTTTATTTTTAGCTATTTGGCTTTTCTAGACCTGCATCCTTCATTAACTCTGCAAAGGCTTCGGCTTCAATGGTTTCCTTTTCCATTAGGGTCTGGGCAATCAAATCCAGGGTCTCCCTGTGCTTGGTAAGCAGTTCCCTGGCATTTTCATAAGCTCTGTCAATGGTCTTTCTAACTTCCTGGTCAATGGCATAGGCCACTTCTTCGGAGTAATTCTTGTCCCTGCCAATATCTCTCCCCAGGAAGGGGCTATCCTGCTTATGTCCTAGGGTAAGGGGGCCCAAGGCGTCACTCATGCCATACTCCATGATCATCCGGCGTACAATACTTGTTGCCCTTTCCAGGTCATTTTGTGCACCAGTGCTTATTTCTTTGAGCACCACATCTTCAGCCACCCTGCCACCCAGCAGCATGACAACCTGATCAAGGAGCATGGATTTGGTCATGTAATATCTGTCTTCTTTGGGTAGGAGCAGTGTATAGCCGCCTGCTCGTCCTCGAGGAATTATTGAAACCTTATGTACATGGTCAGTGTTTGGCAATAAATAGCCCACTAAAGCATGACCAGCCTCATGGTAGGACACCAAACGTTTTTCCTTTTCAGAAATAACTTTACTTTTCTTCTCTGGTCCGGCAATTACCCTTTCAATGGAATTCTCCAGCTCAGACATACCTATTTTCTTTTTGCCGTACCTGGCTGCCAGCAGGGCTGCTTCATTCATCAAATTGGATAAATCCGCACCGGTAAAGCCTGGTGTGCGGCGAGCCAATACCTCCATGTTAATATTATCCTCAAGAGGCTTACCCTTGGCATGCACCTTTAAAATTTCTTCCCTGCCTTTTACATCCGGGGCATCTACGACAACCTGGCGGTCAAAACGACCTGGGCGCAAAAGAGCTGGGTCTAAAATGTCCGGACGGTTTGTAGCTGCAATGATTATAATCCCTTCGTTGGGATTAAACCCATCCATTTCAACCAGTAGTTGGTTTAAGGTTTGTTCCCGCTCATCATGGCCACCGCCCAAACCTGCACCACGCTGCCGACCTACAGCATCAATTTCATCTATAAATACTATACAGGGGGCATTCTTTTTAGCCTGTTCAAACAAATCACGTACCCTTGAAGCACCCACACCTACAAACATTTCCACAAAATCAGAACCTGAGATGGTAAAAAAGGGAACGTCCGCCTCACCTGCAACCGCTCTGGCCAGCAGAGTTTTACCTGTACCCGGGGGGCCAAAAAACAGCACCCCTTTGGGGATCTTAGCGCCTATTTCATTATACTTTTTAGGAGTTTTGAGGAAGTCTACAATTTCTGTTAGTTCTTCCTTTACCTCATCTGCACCGGCCACATCTTCAAAGGTGACCTTTTTCTTTTCATCGGTATGTAGCTTCGCTCTGCTTTTCCCAAAGGACATAACACGATTGCCACCTCCCTGGGTCTGCTGCATGAGGAAAAAGAACAACAATACGAAAAGCAAGATAGGCAGCATGGTAGTTAGGAGTCCCGCCCACCAGGAAGGCTCCGGCGGTGGACTCTGATTAAACTGTACGTTTCTATCCCTAAGCAGGGGGATAAGGGTTTCATCTAAAATTGGTCCATTTGTCTGAAAATCCCGACCGTCCTTAAGTTTGCCCGTAATAAGGTTGGTGGACTTATCAGTAATCATTTCTACATTTTGGACTCTGTTCTGCTCTAAAGCAGTTATAAATTCATCGTAACGTAAAGGAACAACAGTTGTCTTCTTGTCCCCTGTGAACTGAATCAAAAAAATGATAACCAAAACAATTAACAGGTAAATACTAAGGTTTTTAAGAACCTTATTCAAAAAAGCCACTCCTCCCTGCAAAAGACCAAAAGTCCCAAGATAATGAATATTTTACCACAACAGCTATTGCTTATCAATTTACATATTACTACTATTCCCATTTTCCAAATTTAGTAGAATTACTTTTTTACTTTCGGGGCTAATTTCTATGCCCTCAGCAGTTCTAAAACCTGCCACCCATACAATCCGCCCGGTAGTCTGTTCAACCACAATTGGTATACGACCTCTTATGTGTTTGGGTATCTTACGATCAATTAAAAATTTCTTTAATTTAACCCTTCTGCCGAAACCAAAGGGTACAAATATATCTCCGTCCTGCCTCGCCCTAACAATCAACGGAAGTTTCACTTTATGGTAATCAATGGCGGCCATATTAGGGGGGAATTGCTCCGGTTTAAAATTTAGCTCTTCCCTTTGCAAAAGTCTGCAGTCTATTCTGGCACCTGTGTCAGGTATACTTAACTCCCCTGGTATGGGAAGTTGGTATTCGTACCTATATTTTTCGTCTCCCTGATAATGGCTCCCCATATGCAGCGTGTCATAGCTTAGCCAGGCCTTGATGCCCCGTGGCAATTCTATTACCTTTTCCTCCCCTGAACCCCTTAAGCGGTTAAGAATATTTTCCACCTGTTCGAAGCTTAAATCATTTTTTTCCCCCACCAGGGCACCCCAACAATTTCTAATTACTCTCCGGGCCAAGGATGTAGGTTGTAGGGACAGTTTTTGGCGGTGGATAGCAATATGGGTTTTCTCCTTGGACACCAACACTTCTTTAAAGGCCTTAGAGGCTTCCGCTTCCAGATATTCTTCGTCACTTCTGGCCAGTTCGGCTAACCTAACCAAAAGGGGAACCAATCCTGGAGAGTAATCCTTCTCTAAAAGGGGGATTAGCTCGGCACGGATTTTGTTGCGGCGATATACTTTTTTAAAATTTGAGCTATCTAATCTATAGGAAAGCCCATTATCCTTACAGTACTGTTCAATCTCCGCCCGCCGAACAGTTAACAATGGCCTCATGTACAGTTTGTCCCTAAAGGGCAGAATCCCTGCTAGGCCATTTGTACCAGTTCCCCTAAATATATTAAGCAAAACCGACTCAGCCTGGTCATCCGCATGATGACCCAGGGCCAATCTTTCGGCCCCTAGCTTGGTAAGAACCCTATTAAAGAAGTCATAGCGGACCTCCCTAGCGGCAACCTGAGAAGATAACCCCTTTTCCCGGGCATAATCAGGCACATTCCTCTCTTCTATTGTGCAGGGGACTCCTAAACTAGAAGAAACCTGTTCAACAAAGGAAGCATCTCCCTTGGCTTCATCGCCCCTAAACATATGATTTAGGTGAGCAACATGCAAAGATATCCCTAACTCATCTTTTAATTGAGATAAAATATGAAGCAGCGCTATAGAATCCGGTCCCCCGGAAACACCAACAATCACTAACTGGCCCGGCTCTATCATCCTGTGCCGTGCAAGTTCGTGACGTACCTTCTCCAACACCCCCATGTTTAATTCCCCTTAATTACCAATAATTATGTAATAACTTTCAACAACCCAACCCTGATTTCCTTCAACTTAAAGAACATTACTGCAAAGTTTCCGCTGAGTTTTCCAGTTTATTAATGTCCCCCGGCGCTAACTATTATATCCTGTGGACAAAACCATAAAACATTTTCAGAAAAATAAAAGCCCGCTGAACGGGCTTATCAGACTGTTGAAAAAGATACACCTGGGTTTTAATAATCCCGAACAGCGACATTCGGAGCAGTGGAAACAGCGCTTCGCGAAGCTGAGGATGCGAAAATGGGTGCCCGGACATGGACGTCCGGGCAAGCCTGAGGTAAACACGATGTTTACTCGAAGGCGGCCCATTTTCGCCCGAAGCAAGGGATTAGCGCTGTCCACTGCGGAGAAAGGAGTCGTGAGGGATTATTAAAACCCGAATATAGGTAGTTTCTCGACAATCTGAAAAGCCCGCTGAACGGGCTTAGCTTTAATTTACTGTTTTTCCTAACCTGGCAGTGATGACAGTCATATCGTCCGGGATGCTGCCCCCAGCAACTTTCTGGGCCAGGGCCAGGATAGCCTCTGCTAGATCCTGGGCAGGCAGCATGCCAACATCCCTAAGCACATCAGACATCCATTGCTCTTTTTCCATCTGACCATTGTATGCATCAAGAATACCGTCACTGACCATGACCAACAGGTCTCCTTCTTCTAGAATTTTATTTACCGAGGCGAATTGAATGTTATCTACCACTCCCACAGGTAGGGAATTGGTTTTAATTAGACTTACTCTCTTCCCCCTAATTAAGAAACTGGGAACAGCTCCTATTTTCAGAAATGTTCCATTGCCTGTGTATAAATCTATTACCGATAAATCTATGGATGAGAAAGACTCTTCCGTTGGCCTTAGCATCATTATAGAATTAACTGTTTTCACGGCCAGATCCTGTCCAAAACCCGATTCCAGCAAATGCTCCAGCAGGGACACAACGGTACTGCTCTCCTTTGCTGCCCTAGGTCCTGTTCCCATGCCATCTGATAAAAGAAGGGCCATCCTTCCCTCCTTCAGGTGAAGAACTGAGTAGCTGTCCCCTGATATATGGTTGCCATCCTTCCCTATTCTGGCCATCCCGAGATCAAGGTTATACTTTAGGGCAGGGTATAGCTTGAAAAAGCACTTATCTTCCCCTTCTTTATGCTGACAGTTGGTGCTGGCTACGTTAAAGGCCTTACCTACAACCTTTGACACAACAGGCGCTATGGTAAACCTACATTCCATTTGACCCCTGCAGGCTTGCTTAATCACCCCTACCTCCATAAGACCATCTTCCTTATGCAGGGTATACAAATCATGTATAGGTATCCCAATTTTGTCAAATTGATATTTTAATGTTTGATCAATTTCTCCTTCTAATTCAACATCCAGTTCCAATTCACTGGACATGCCCTCCATAATCTGGGAAACACCCTTAAGCTGTTCAGACACCAGCTCCCTACTTTCCAACAATCGCTGCTGCCAATAACGATTGACCTTGTAAGTTTCATAGAGGCAGGTAATGGTGATGGACATTTCCTTTAATCTGGCACATCTTTTCTTTAGATCCTCGGTTAAATCATCAATATCTACTTTGCCTTGGAGCTCAGCGATAGAAAGCATGTCCAACATATTTTGGCAGGTTCGGTAATAATCCCTCTCCCAGCAGGTACGGTATAGGGCGCAACCCTGGCAAACCTTCTTGCTGACCTCTGCAAAAAGCTGCTGAAGTCCCTGTTCCTCTTGGGACTGCTGCACCGTTGAAGAGACCTGTTCAAAGCTGCGTGATAACTCTGAGAATACCGAAGACCAACTTCTAATACGATCCACAGTGAGTTCCCTTAGCCTTGTATCCTGAATAGTAGCAGCCGGTTCAGCATCAGTGGATTGTTTTGGGATTAATCCCTTAATTTTATCTTGTAACGATGCCGGAATTAGCAGAAATACAGCCGTTGCTAAGGCTGTCTCCAGGAGCACTCCGTGGATATCATTAAAATTTGACATATAAATGGTTAAAATTATATTGCCCATCAGAAATCCCACTGCCACAGCCAGCTTGCCAAAGGATCTTACCGAACCAGCTAGGAAGCCTGCAAAGGAATAGGCTCCAATTATAACCGGGGCAACCACAAAGGCTAATCCCGGGATAACTCCCACCACGGCCCCAGTGGCGGCCCCCACTCCAGCTCCACCAACTAAAGCACCCAGAAGGATAACCAGGCGACTAACCACACCTCTCAGGGTTACTAACTCATTGCCTAGACCTCCGGTTCCGGCAATTACCCCTGCCAGAAGAACTAAAAAACAGAAAACCGTTTCACCTGGCAAAGTTCTACCAGAAGTGCCCCGGGCAAAGGGAGCCAAAGATTGCAGAAAGACAAAGGTTAAGATTGAGGCAAAAACGGACTCAAAACCAACGGTTATATAGGGATAAAGGGCTGCCCCCTGAATGCTGACTAAAACTGTTTTAATCGTCATGGTAGCTGCACCAACGATTCCGGGAATCACTAACCATGGTCGATTTATTTGTGGCTTTAAATTGAGCATAATGAGAAAAACAGTTACTACCACCAGTGCCGAGCTCCAGGCATTGGCACCCTCCATCACGGTAAACAAACCCGCCACAACAGCCACAGGAACAAAAAGAAGGGGGCCAAAGCTCCAGGCTACCGCGGCTGCAAAAGCTGCCCCAAACGGCGTCAGCTCTCCTAGAAGTATGGCTCTTCCTAAAAAGAAAGCCGCTATATAAAGAACAACCTTCTCCTTTGCCAGGGCCTGTCCAACCCAGGCCAGGGAAAATTTTCTGTTTCGCGGCTCTGCCTTCTTTTTACCCATGAAAGTATTTTGACGGGGTGTTTTGCTTTTCTTTAAGTTCTGTCCAGTTCTATGATAGGTATAAATATCAACACGTTCAAACAACAGACCCACCCCTTATACTCGCACTTTATAAACATTATAGTATAAGGGGTGGGAAATACTTGTCATTATTGGTAGGTTATTCCAGTTTTTGTTTCGACATATCTTGATATAATTTCAACACCAGGCCATGCAGAATATCTGATTCGGAAACAGTTATTTCCCCCAAACTTAAGCCTTCAAGCACTTTTCGGATGATATTTACTCCTGCTAGAATAATGTCGGCCCTCTGGGGCTGTAAGCCAATAATTTTTTTTCTTCCTTCCTGTCCCGCATCCAAAAGCATATAATATATCCTATTGATTTCTACCGTTGATAAAATATAACCATGGACAAGTTTAGGTTGATACTGTTTATTTCCAAGGGAAATTGCTGCCAGGGTCGTGGCCGTACCTCCCACCGCAACCATTGATAGCTTTTTTTCTTGCTGACGGATAATGTGCAAGTATGATGACAGTAATTCTCCGATTTCTTTTTCGGAATATCCCCCTTCAGTCATTCTAACGGCCCCTACCGGAAGACTAACATAATTGATACCCTTATGATCCGGCCAGATTATTTCTGTACTGCCACCTCCAACATCCAGGACCAGGGTAGCGTCTGCCGACAACGGCACACCAGATAAAACTCCTTGATAGCTTGCCCTGGCCTCTTCCTCCCCTGATAACACTCGGAGATCTAAGCCTGTCCGGTTTTTAACTAAATTAATAAAAACCTCCTTATTAGCAGCATCCCTTACGGCACTGGTTGCACCAACAATTATTTTCTGAGCATTATAAGTTTTGATTTCATTTATAAAGTCTTCAATGGCAGAAACAGTACGCTCCATTGCATTTTCTAACAATAGACCGGATGTAATGCCCTGGCCCAGGCGAGTGGTAATTAAACCCGACTTGACGAGAGTTAAAGAATCATCCTTTATTTCTGCCACAAGGAACCTTGTAGAATTTGAACCAACATCTATGCTTGCAAGTCGCATATTCCATCTCCCTTCACAAATTAAAATAAGCATTCCCTTTAACGGGAATGCTTAATAACCGATATGTTTAAAACTTGGAGCCTCCACGGCCCCCCCTTTTAGAATCGGTTTGCCTTTTAAGGTCTGATAACCTTTCGTCACTATCTTTCATAAACCTAGCCAGTTTGTCTTCAAAGGATGGTTGAAACTTTGGCTTACGGGGAGCCCTTGGTGCAGGGGCTGAAGATGGATTGGCCTGTTTTAGGGACAGTCCAATTTTCCCCTTTGGGTCCACAGCAATAATTTTAACCTTTACCTTATCATTGACCTTTAAAAACTCATTGATATCCTTGACATAAACTTCGGCTACTTCCGAAATGTGCACTAAACCGGTCTGGCCTCCCGGCAATTCAACAAATGCACCAAAATTGGTAATCCCTGTTACAACACCTTCTACGATACTACCTTGTTCCAACGACATCTACCTACATGTGCCTCCTTAATGGCAAACCACATTAATTAATAAAATTATATGGTACTAACATAAGAAGTGTCAATATTATGAGCAAAATCAATCATAGATGTTCTTATCTCTTACATTAAAAACTTCCTCGGGACGAACAGTCTCCCCCTCCCCAGAGGGGTCCTGGGTAGGCACGATAAGGGTCTCTCCCGGTTTTACTAATCCTAACTGCTCCCTGGCAACCTGCTCCACATAAGAGTCGGACTTTATTCTTTTAAGTTCTTCCCTTAAAGCGGCATTTTTATGTTTAAGCTCCTCCACCTGGGATTGGATAGTTTCAACATTATTTTGCATCGCTTGAAGACGCCCAATTTGACTGCTGATAGAGAAGGCAATATAGGCAACCATAGCTATTAAGAAAACAATAACCAGCCTGAAACCGATTTGCTTTCTGGGAGGTTTGTTGTTCTCAGATTTATTTTCACGGTGCAGTTTCAATTCGGCAACCTTTCCCTTGCCTGTGGATATCATTCGCCCAGTTCCTCCTCTTCCTCGGGGCCGAATAGACCCAGGTTTTGCCCTGGTATAACAATTACTACCTGATACCCTTTGGATCTTGCCCGGTTAAACAGGGTAGCCACGGAGCTCGGACTAAGTTTTAACTTTGCTGCTATGCGCTCACTGGAATAACCCATTTCCTTTAGGGTTACTACTTGGCGTTCACGGAAGCTAAGTTTTTCTGCCCCTCTAATTTCTACCTGCACCTGTTCAACCCCCGACTGAACAACGTTTTTCATGAATCCGTGAATAATATATTACAATATTACTACAAAATTACTACAAGTCCTAGATTTTTCCTGCTGATTTTTTAAAAACAATATAAAAACATTCCGCTAAAAAGGTCAAATATAGTTCAAATACAGCCAGATATAAACATGTCCTCCCCAATTGCGATTAAATAACAAGAAAACTTGCTTCCGCCAGGCCTTTGTTGCCCTTGTGCATCTCGATATTATTTCCAAAAAAAATAGGACCACCGGCCCATTATTTATCATCCTTATACTCAAAGATTGGAAATATATTTGCCAATTTCCTCCTTATACCCTTTCTCCCTCGCTTAATTGGTTGACCAATCAGTTTATTAAGAATAAACTTTATCCCCCACCAGGTCTTATTAAAAACCAATCCTAGAATTCCCAAAGGGATGGCCACTGAGAGATAGACCAAGCGGAAGGGCAAGCAAATTATCTTCCAAACAATGCTAACCATTTGAATTAATATTTGCCATAGCCGATTAATTAACCTAAAGACAAGCTGTAGCAGTCTAGTGGCATTTTTGCTTAAAAGATTCAAATAGATCAGTGCTCCGATGACTAAGCCCAATAAGACATATAGCCTTACCTCACCCCAATTGCCCGCCAACAATAGAGCAAACACTACCGCCGTAAGGATTAGCCAAAAAAGGATATCCCCCAGGGCCGTGCCTACTCTCTTAAGCCTTAAATTTCCCCTGGTTACTTTGTAAAGGTCATAGCAGAACCCTGAAACAACACCAATTAAAATAGTTAAAGCAAAATAGTAAAATTGATCAAGCAAAGGAACCAAGTAGGTGCACCACCCTTGTACTCATTTATTTTAGTAACCTGTTAATAAGTCCCTTGCCCCTCGCTCTGGCTCCCTTAGCGGATTTACCTTCTACATATTCTAAGCCATTGATAATGCCTTCAACTACTAAGTTCCCATCATCTAAATTCAGATGGGTAATATGCATCCCTTCACCTTTAAGCTGTAAAAACCCCATATTAGTGTCCAGGGTTATTTCCTGCTCGTCAAAACTACCTACGTGCTGGACCCCCTGCAGCATTAATTTTTTTCTTCCATCAATGCTCAAAATGTGCTTTCCATAATCTTCCATAGTACCCCTCCGTTCAAAACCGGGCTTCGACCACAATAAAATATATGTACATTGTCCTAAGGGTATTCCATAATCAGATTTTGTAACAAAATAAAAAGGTGGCATTAGCCACCTTAGTGTGTCGAGAAACTACCTATATTCGGGTTTTAATAATCCCTTGCTTCGGGCGAAAATGGGCCGCCTTCGAGTAAACATCGTGTTTACCTCAGGCTTGCCCGGACGTCCATGTCCGGGCACCCATTTTCGCATCCTCAGCTTCGTGAAGCGCTGTTTCCACTGCTCCGAATGTCGCTGTTCGGGATTATTAAAACCCAGTTGTATCTTTTTCAACAGGCTGAGGTGGCATTAGCCACCTAATCGTAGAGTTTTTCTATCTGTACATTTGTGAAATAGAAGCTAGCTATTTCTTCTGGGGATTGTCCCTCTTCAGCCCTATTTTTAGCTCCCCACTGGGACAAACCAACCCCATGTCCATAGCCCTTGCCCGTTAGTACAAGGTTACCTCCCTGTACTGAAACATTGGTCAAAAACATCGAGCGTATCTCTGTACTACCTGCCGCCAGTCTAAAGGCTGGTCCTCCTACGCTGGTATTGTTAATGCGTAGTTTTACGGTACGGCCCGATGGGCCTTTCTCCTCAATACTGGCTGAGGTAATGGGTCCTGGATCACTTCCGCCTACGCTTCTAACCGCCTCTCTGACTTTGGCACCCGGAATTGTGGCAGTCCATTGGGCAATTTCCGGTAATGTATTTTTTATTGAGTATGGATCGTCGGCGTTTTCCTTTATATATGGAGTTGGAGTTTTAAAGTACGCTAGTCCTTCAGCGGCACTGGCAGTTTTCCCTCCATTGCTTGCCGAAAACCAGGCCTTAATATACTGCCCATTGTGGGTGATAACTTCACCCCTGGTCTTTTTAACTGCATTTATCACATTATCATTAATACGGGATGGATCATAGGCCTGGGATTCCTCAACGCTGGTGGATACATCTGTGCCATGCAGTTGTCTTACTCTACCAGATTCTATGTTTTCCATGGTAAAGGTACGGGCAAGGATTGCTTGGGCCGCCAGGGCATTTACCGGCCAGGTCGGTTCCATCTCGGCTGCTACTACGCCAGCTAAGTATTCTTCCAGTTTAATTTGTTTCTTCTCTCCAGTTTCATTAACAAATAGTGATATGGTGGGTTCTTCGTCCATGCGGTTTGGACTTGGCACAACTTCCGGCCTTCTCTCCGGCCCTAATCGGGCACAGGCAGTTATGGCAACAACAAACATCAATAGTAAAATAAAGAAACTATAACTGCGATAATTTTTCAATCCATGTCCCTCCGTTTACGTTATTTGCAGTTATTTTCTTCATCTTTGTACAAAAATATAAGCTTAAAATAATTAAAGGTACTTCATCATCGAAGTACCTTTAATTTTACTGCGCTATAATTTTATAAAGGCTGGCTGCTTCCTTGGCAGGCATTGTTTCCTTTATTTCCAATATTTCAAAAATTAGCTTCCTTGTACCGAAGTTAAGCTCTACCCGGTCACCGGGTTTAACTTCTAGGCCAGCTTTGGCTGCCCTTCCATTAACCATAACATTACCGGTATCACAAACTTCCTTCGCTAACGTCCTTCTCTTTATGACCCTGGAAACTTTAAGAAACTTATCCAGTCTCAAATGCCTGACCTCCGCTATACTACTATTCTACAGGCAAATTGGCAACTGCATCCTTTAGGACCTTTCCAGGCTTGAACACGGGCACCCTGGTAGCAGGTATTTGGATTGCTTCACCGGTTTGTGGGTTGCGTCCTTCACGGGCCTTGCGAGGCTTAGACTCAAAGGTACCGAAGCCCACTAATTGGATCTTGTCCCCCTTTGCCATTGCTTCTTCAATACTTGAAAGAATAGCAGAGACGGCTTTTTCAGCATCTTTCTTGGTTAACTCAGTTTTTTCTGCCACGGCAGAGATAAGTTCAGCTTTGTTCAAAATAAGGACCCTCCTCGATAATCAGAGTAATTATTTGCTAATTCGCTATGGTATTGGGTTTTCCTTCCTTCAGGGTAATATTTCCCGAAAAAAAGTGTTTAATTTACTAAAACGGGTGCAGTTTGCACTAAGCTTTTATTTTTTTTGCCTCTTCCCACCACTTATCCATTTGTTCCAAACTTAAATCCTTGAGTTTCTCACCTGAGTGACTTGCTTGCTTTTCAATGTAATTAAACCTTTTAATAAATTTGTCTGTTGTATTAGATAATGCCCCCTCTGCCTCTACACCGAGAAGTCTGGTTAGGTTTACTACCGCAAAGAGCAAGTCTCCCAGTTCTTCAGCCAGAGCTTTTTTATCATCAGCTTTAATGGCCTGGATCACTTCCCTGATTTCTTCTTCAACTTTGTCCATTGCCCCACGGTAATCAGGCCAGTCAAATCCTACCCTCGCAGCCTTTGCTTGTATTTTTTCGGCACGCAACAACCCCGGTAGTATCCTGGGTATGCCGGCCAAAATAGAACCGGCTTGGCTATCTCCCTTTTCCTGTTCTTTAATTTTATCCCAGTTTAGCAATACCTCTGAACTATTATTAACACTGGTGGTTCCAAAGACATGTGGGTGTCTCCTTATCATTTTTTCGGTGATTGAGTCAACCACATCATTAATGCCGAATTTTTTGTTTTCGTCTGCTATTTGAGCATGGAAAACTATTTGTAGTAATAAGTCTCCCAATTCTTCACATATTTTATACATTTGCCCTTCGTCAATTGCATCAATTACCTCATAGGTTTCCTCTATTAAGTATTGCTTGAGGGTTTCATGGGTCTGTTCCCTATCCCAGGGACAGCCATTTTCTGCCCTCAAAGCCGCCATTACTTCAACTAAGGGATCTAAGGGGAAAGAGCATTCGTACGTAACATCTACCCCCGCACTGGCATGTGCTTCAAAGCCATAGTCTCCCCTTACCTCTTCATAGGCTTTTAAAGGCTCGATATATAAACTGGTAAGGTGGTCTATCCATTCAATCCTATCCAACTCAAATAGCGGCACTTGCAGAGTCTTTTCTTCTCCAGGAACCCCGGCTGCCCTAACCACAGTTATTGGATGTTCGTCTGGATAGTACTCCATAAGAGTTAGCTTTGTTTCCCCGGCAGTTATACGGTCATAAATCTGAGTAATAATGGTTGCTACCTTTGGTTCGGGCTTTTGTTGCTCAAAATTAAGGGCATCAATTATATATAAGCCCTTGCAGGGATCAATGCCCAGGGTTGCACATAGGGCATCTAAAAAGCTCATGGCAGGAATCACCTTTGTTTTAACTCCCTGTTCTGCCGATGCCTTTAGCAATAAAGAAACCGATTCCTCTGCCACCATAGGGTGACCTGGAACTGCATAAATAACAGTCCCCTGCTCTGCAGCTTTAATTATTTCCTTAACAATACATGCATAAACTTTTTCAAAGGTTTCTAATTCCTGATAAAGATAATCCATAGTACTAAAATTTACACCTTGTTGTTCCAACCACTTAACGGTTGGGTGAATGGATGTACGCAGATAAACCGGGTGCCCGGAATTTAGATAACTCCAAACCTCAAAGGGCAGCATACCAGGGTTGCCAGGTCCTAAACCTACAATTACGATAGACTTGTCCATATTTACCTCCTATATCTAGAAACAATTAGGCAGACCTCTCTGGTATCCTGCCAAAAAGTACAAAAAAAAGGGCCTGTTAGGCCCGTTGTTTATTACTGTTCCATTTGTTTGGCTAAAAAGCCAGCTGCAGTTTCGGCCAGCTTTAGTTCCATTTCTCCCATTTTTATATCTGGATCTTTGGAGGCCAGGATAACAGCGCCAATTGGATCTCCTTCGGAAATAATAGGTGCAATAACTTCCGAGGAGTATTTGCAATCACCATCCTCAGTAATTCCGCATTCCTTACAATGAGGATCATTACCGGGATTATTGATTACAACCGCCTTGCGGTCTTCCATAACTTTTTCAACATTTGGGCCGATGGGTTTATTTATAAATTCTTTTTTCGGTGCCCCTGCTACAGCAATTATTGTATCTCTGTCAGCTATACATGCGATGTGACCTAGGGCTTCATATAGTGAATCGGCATACTCCTTAGCAAAGTCGCCCAATTCGCCGATAGGTGAGTATTTCTTTAGGATTACTTCACCTTCCCTATCTACAAAGATCTCAAGGGGGTCTCCTTCACGAATCCTCAAGGTCCTTCTTATCTCTTTTGGGATAACTACTCGACCTAAATCGTCAATGCGACGAACAATACCCGTTGCTTTCATAAGAGTTTCCTTCCCTCCTTTTTCTGCATAATCTACGCGGATTAACTTTCACTGATAGTATATAACGGCAGGGAAGGTGTTATTCATTATTTTCCAACATGGACAATTTATTTTCGGCTTTTGGTTTTTAGACTATTTTTTTGCCGAATCCCCTGTTTCTGGGGCTAATTTATTATCTATCTTAGCTTCTTTCTCAATATCATCCATGAATTGGGAAAATTTAACTTGTTGATTTTCTGATTCAAGTTGACTTGCAATGCTTTCCTTCACTTCATCTAGTGATCTCTGGGTAGCTGGTTTAATATCTTCTAACTTAATAAGATGATAGCCATATTGGCTTTTTACAGGTTCTTTAGTTATTTCCCCGGGTTTCAGGGCAGCAGCAGCTTCTTCAAAGGCAGGATCTGTTGTCCCAGCACCCTTTTCAATGGTATAAGCCCCGCCATTTTCCCTGGTACCTAAGTCATCAGATTTTTCCCTGGCAACAGCTGCAAAATCCCGCCCCTTCTGGGTAACCTCTGCCAGGGCAAGCTTAGCAGCCTGAAGTGCCTCCTCATCAGTACGCTTTGGAATATCAGGTACTGAGCCATCAACTGCAAAAAGCATATGCTTCACTTCCAGCTTTTCCCTGGTTCCAAACATATCCTTATGCTGCTCATAATACTCATTTATTTCAGCTTCATTGGGCTTGGCCACATCTGCAGTAACCTTATTAAATAAATTTTGGTAAGTAAGTCTAAACTCGATATCCTCCCTAACATCCTCCTCAGTCCACTTGGCTTCCTGAAGTGCCTTTTTAAATTCTTCTTCACTGCCAAAGCTTTCCTTGATTTCGGCTAGGTTTTTATCAACTTCTTCCTTAGAAGCAGTTAAATTCTGTTTCTCAGCTTCCTGCATCAACAGGGTCATGGCAATTAATTCATCCAATACCCCTTTTTCAACCTGATCCTTTAAGGCCTTATTTTCCTTACTAGTTAAATCTAATCCCTGTTGTTTGTACCCTTCTATGGTCAGATTGACCCGTTTGTCCAACTCTTGCCTGGTAATCTCCGTACCATTTACACTTGCCACAACATTTACTTTGTTATTAGCACAGCCTGCTAAAAAAAGCACAAGACTTGCAAAGATTACAAGGCCCAGACGCAATTTATACACTGTGAAACCTCCTTAAACCATGATATGGCCATTATACAACTATCCTCAGGGGCGGGCAAGTTATTTTAGCCTGCCTAAAAAGCTGGATAATTGTTCTAGCTTTCTGAGTTCAACTGGACCCTTGTCCCGGGTTGCCAATCTAATTTCAAAACCTTCAGCTGATGTATGAAACTTAACATTTTGTTTGTACTTCTCACTAATGGCCACTAACTTCTCACCGTCCAAGGGTGAATCTGCGGCAAAAAGTATCCGATAAAAGCTTTGAGTGCGCCCAATGGACCTAATACGCAGCTGTGAGCCCTGGATTTTTAAAGAGGTAACCATTGACAAAGAACGGACACTCTCGGGTAAATCCCCAAAGCGATCCACCAGTTCTTCTTCAAGATCTCCTATTTCTGATAGCTCCCTCATGGCTGCCAGCCTGCGATATAATTCCACCTTTTGGTTGGTATCAGAAACATAGGCCTCAGGAATATAGGCTTCTACAGGAAGTTCAATGGCTGTGTCGATATACTGCTCAACCTTTTCACCCCTGGCCTCTTGCACAGCCTCTTCAAGTAGCTGACAGTAAAGATCGAAACCTACCTCCGCTATGTGTCCATGCTGTTCTGCACCGAGTATATTGCCTGCTCCCCTTATCTCTAAATCCCTCATGGCTATCTTAAAGCCAGATCCAAACTCAGTAAACTCCCTGATGGCGGACAATCGGCGTTCGCTTACTTCAGTCAGAACCTTATCCCTTCTAAATATAAAATAGGCATAGGCTAAGCGATTGGTACGTCCAACCCTACCCCTTAATTGATACAATTGGGACAGGCCAAAATGGTCCGCATCCTTTACAATTAATGTGTTTACGTTTGATATATCAAGTCCTGTCTCAACAATGGTGGTACAAACCAGCACATCATAGGACCCGTCCATAAATTCCAGCATTATTTGTTCTAATTCATCTTCCTTCATCTGTCCATGGGCTACACCTATCTTGGCATCAGGAACCAGATCTTGCAGCCATCCGGCTACCCTGTCAAGATCCATAACCCTATTATGGACAAAATAAACCTGACCACCCCTATTTAATTCCCGGCGAATGGCCTCACGAATTAAGGTGGGATCTTCTTCTAAAACATAGGTTTGAACTGGGAACCTCTCCTCGGGAGGGGTCTCAAGGAGGCTTGTGTCCCTCACCCCTACCAGGGACATGTGCAGGGTTCTGGGTATAGGAGTTGCAGTTAAGGTTAGGACATCCACATTCTTTTTAAGCCTCTTCAGACGCTCCTTATGACTTACACCAAAACGCTGCTCTTCATCAACAACCAGCAGTCCTAAATCTTTAAAAATTATATCGTCCTGTACCAGACGATGAGTTCCTATAACTATGTCAACCTCCCTTGTGGCGAGCCCAGCAAGAATTTGGCGCTGTTCTTTAGGAGTCCTAAACCTGGAAAGCATCTCCACCTTAACAGGATAATTGGCGAACCTTTCCCTGAAGGTATTATAATGCTGCTGTGCCAGTATCGTGGTTGGTACCAATACCGCTACCTGCTTATTGTCCATTACCGCTTTAAAGGCTGACCTAAGGGCTACTTCTGTTTTGCCGTAGCCCACATCTCCACATAACAGGCGGTCCATGGGTCTGGTTTTTTCCATATCACGCTTTACTTCTGCTATGGCCCTAACTTGATCAGGGGTTTCGTCATAGGGAAAAAGACCTTCAAACTCCAATTGCCAAGGCATATCCGCAGAAAAAGCATAGCCCTTTACCGTTTGCCGGGATGCATATAGCTCCAGCAATTCCTTGGCCATATCCCTTACTGCTTCTCTAACCTTAGCCTTGGCCTTAGCCCACTCTGTGCCTCCTAATCTGGATAGCTTCGGATGGTCTGCCTCTGCTCCCAGGTACTTTTGCAGCATACCAACCTGATCAGTGGGTACATATAGCTTATCTTCCCCGGAATATTTGAGCTGAAGATAATCCTTTTGGAGTCCTCCAATATCAAGGGTCACCATCCCTTGATAACGGCCGATACCATGATTAACATGAACCACATAATCTCCTACTTTTAAATCAGCCAGTGGTTCCATTTTGGCATCAGGTCTAGCCCTAAGTTTTCTGGTCTTCTTTCTTTGCCCGAAAATCTCCGAATCGGTAATTACCACCAGGCGGCCAGATATAAGTTCAAAGCCATTGGCCAGCTGGCCCACAGTGATAACTACATTGCCTTCCCTAACCTCATTATCCAGCTGCTTTACATAAAAGGCATCTATTTTAGCATCCTTAAGGAGCTTAAGTAGATTGGCTGCCCTTTCCGGGGAAGACACCAGCAATACTATAGCATAACCTCTTTTTTTCCAATGACGAATTTCGTCAGCCAGTACCTCCGAATGTCCCAAAAAGCTGTGCATCGCCTTGGCTGGAAAGTTGACAACATTTTGCGCCTTTACAAACTGTGGGTTGCGAGGTAAAAATGAACAATAAATTCCCTGCTTTAGCTCCATTTGGGCCAGAAGTTTTGGCAAATCTAAATAGGTATTAAATTGACCAGGTAAAACCTTACCTTTTCCCAGCAGGTCTGTATAGGTTTCGTTTCTTTCCTTTAGGATATTGTCTGCCACTTCTTTTAGCCGTATAGGGTCATCTATCAGCAGTAGGGGATCTTGCTCAAAATAATCCAGTAGGGTTACCGTTTCCGGATAAAAATAGTTATGCAATCTTTCCATTCCATCAAAGGCATTCCTGCTGCGTATTTGCTCCAGCAGCATGGCTCCCTGTGCTGTTAATTGGTGTACTGCGTCAACAGAGCCTGAACGCTGCAGCTTTTTTAACTGGTTCTTATATTCGGCCTCAAAGTTTTCTTCGCAGCGCCGCCAGGCCTCATCATTGATAATTAATTCTTTACAGGGTGCTATTACTAATTTGTTAAGCTTATCAAGGGATCGCTGGGTGACAACATCAAAGTTGCGTATGGAATCTACCTCGTCATCAAAAAATTCAATACGCGCGGGATAAACGGACGTCATGGGGTAAATGTCAAAGATACCACCCCTTATTGAAAACTGGCCAGGCCCTTCTACCATATCAACACGCTCAAAGCCCATATCAATAAGATTATGACGAAGAAGCTCCAGTTCCACCCTTTGACCAATGTTAAACTCCACCCGGGCCTTACGAAATACCTCGAGGGGTGTAAGCCTTCTCAAGAGGGCCTCCACAGAGGAAACCACAACTATTGGCTCATTATTTATCAGTTTCTCTAAAATGCTAAGGCGCTGGGATAATACCTCATTACTATGGGCTAATACCTGATAGGGCAGCATCTGCCAAACCGGAAAATATTTAACCTCCAGGTGAGGCAGCAGAGAAGCTAAATCATCAGCCAGGGTGCCAGCTTCGGTTTCACCCGGTGTAATAGCTAAAACTGCTTTGCCGGTGTGTGATAGTCCAGCAAATAGGTAGCTTCGCTGGGACCCAGACAGCCCGAAAACTAATTGCTGTGTAAAGCCCCGTTTCAGACCCTGAAGAATGTTTTGATATTCTATTGTAGGTTCTAAAGGACGCAGTAATCCCTTCATTTGTTCTCCTAGTTAATAAGTTTAATAAAAGCCCTGGGCGATAAATCATATTAGATAATTTTATACTATTTTGGATTAATTTGTTAGGTTGTTTTATGTAAACTAGTTCAGCCTGGTAAAAGATAGGGGGGTATCCCTTTCTTCATACCAGGCGTTTTGTATTATGTAAACTCTCCCGAATAAGGCTCGCTACATTATATCCCAGCTTTTTGTACTCAGTCAAGCCGGGATCGGTTGCGATTGCTGTAATATATTATCCCCCAATTCCAAGCTGCATGAATAAGATAAGTGATTAAAACAGCCCACAGGAAACCCCTTCTCATATAGACCCAAGAGGCTATTAATCCAAATAGACTGTGCCCGGCCAGGGCAGCCCATCCGGCACTCAATCCCCGGATCCCTCGTCTTCTAATCTCCACAACTGCCTCAACAAGACCAAAGGCCAGGTGTGTCCACACTATAGCTGCACCTAAGCCTATGGCCACCCCTGTTTTGGCGATTTCTTCTATTGCCGGTGTGACAAAGCTAATGCCCCGGTCCCCCAACTTATTTATAACTAAACTATTAAAGAACCAGGTTATCCCGGCAGCGAGAAAAGCTGCCGTCAGTATTAAAAATATGTGTGGTAATGGAATAATATTCGGCATCTCGTCTTCTTTGCTAAATTCAGCCCTCTTCCTATGACATTTCAGAGCCTTCGCCAGGTGCTTCTTTGTTCTCCGTCCTAGCTTTTTCCTCAGGCTTTTCTTTACCAACCTTATTATACTTATTCATGGCTGAATTTACGCCCTCAAGGACCCATATCTTAACCGCCGCCACTGCGGCAGTTAATGCTGGAGCAATTGTCTCAGCCTCCTGGCCAGAGATCTTTCCAAGAACATGGTTAACAGCGCCATGGGCCGGTCTCCCTATACCAACCCGGATGCGGGCAAAATCCTGGGTTCCAATTAATTCAATAATAGACTTAAGTCCCTTTTGTCCCCCGGCGCTTCCATTTCCACGAATCCTAAGGCGCCCGGGAGTTAGATCCATGTCATCGGTAATAACAAGAATATCCTGAGGGTTCAGCTTGTACCAACTCATCAAGGAAGCTACTGACTGACCACTCAGGTTCATGTAGGTTTGGGGTTTTGCCAGGATAACTTTCTCCCGCCCAATGACACCCTGTCCCACCAGAGCCTTGTGTTGGTTCTTTTTTACTTCCGTATCTAACTCTCCGGCCAGGGCATCAATTACCATAAAGCCTATATTATGTCTGGTCTGAGCATACTCTGAGCCAGGGTTCCCCAAACCAATAATTAATTTCATTAGCCATTACCTCCTTTACCGAAGGTATTGTACCCTAGTAAAGGTTTTGAAGCAATAGATATTATTATTCTTTCTCTTCACCCTTAGCCTTTGCCTCTTGAATCGGTTCAGGCTCAACCTCAGGTTGACCGGCTGGTTCGGGTGCCTTAGCAGTTGCAACTCCCACCACTGTAGTATGCGGGTGATCTAAAATTTTCACACCGTCAGGTGTATTAATATCGCTGACAGATAAGGCATCACCAATTTCCATTTCACTTACTTCAATTTTAAGGGCATCAGGAATTTGACTAGGCAGACACTCAATCTCTGCACTTCGCATATCATGTTGAAGAATTCCGCCATGGGTTACTCCCTTTGGCACACCAACAAGTTGAATTGGCACCACAGTTTTAATTTTAGTGTTTTCCATTACTTGCTGGAAATCAACATGCTTAATACCACGGTGCAGGTGATCCATTTGCAGGCTCTTAACCATAACAGTCTGCTTGCTTCCATTAACGTCCATGTTTATTAGAGTATTGCGACCAGTAACCGATCCTAAAATCTGTTTGAGTTCTTTAGCATCAACACTAATAGCCATGGTACCCATTTGCTTCCCATAGACTACCCCCGGAATGGCTCCACTTTCTCTAATTTCCTTTAAACTGGACTTGGTTCTGTCTTCTCGAACGTTGGCATTTAACATTGCCTCTGCCATTTAGCACTACCCCCTAATTAGTAAAAGAAAAATATATCTTTTTCTATTATTCCCTTTTACTGGTCATATCAAACAATATTAAAGCATAAAGATTATTAGAAAGAGTAGCTAATGTCATTTTATGATAGGTTAAAGGGGGCCTTTTTATTATGCGCAAGAGCAAAAAATTCATTGGCATGCCTATAATAAGCCTTGCCGAGGGCCAGCAAATAGGAACAGTTAAGGGCCTTGTGGTTGACCCGATCCAACAAAAAGTTGCCGCCTTGATAATAGAGCAAAAGGGTTGGTTTAGGGATCAAAAATTTGCACCCTATACTAAAGTGCGCAGTGTTGGTAATGATGCAATCACCCTAGATCAAAGTTCCATGGTTGAAAAAGGGGCCAGCCTGCCGGAAATATTAAGCCTCTATAAGGAGAAAATATCCATTATCGGGTGCAGGGCCCTGGCTGAAAATGGCTCACAGTTAGGCCAAGTTGAGGAGTTTTTTATCGAAGAATCTTCCGGAAACATTGTTGGCCTTGAACTATCAGGTAATTTTATCAATAGTCTAATTATGGGCAAGTCCTTCTTGGATATCAGTTTTATCAAAACCCTGGGCAAGGAACTGGTGGTAACTTCAAACGATGCAATGGATAACATGGTTAAGGTTGATGGCGGCTTACAGGAAACCGTAAAGCAGCTAAAGGATAGCACCAGTCACATTTGGGAAAACACTGTCCAAAAGACCAAGGAGTTAGGGACAAAGACTAAGGAGTTAAGCAGTAAAACAAAGGATGAGCTAGAAAATAAATCCAAGGAGTTAACGGTATTAACAAAGGATTTAAGCGATAGTTTAACTCGTCAGTTGGATAAGGTTAGGGGTAAAAAGGACTCCTCTGAAACGGAGGATGTTAGCAGTGAAACCCAGGAAACAGCCCGTTCCTTTGCACCCGAAGAGGATCGAGTACAGATTGCTGACCTTCCATCGGATTTACAGTTAACCAGAAACCAGGAGCCAGAAGAAGTTGAAAAAAACTTGGAAGAAGTAGCTAATACAAATGAACTTAACCAGAGTCAGGAAAAAGAAAGTGCTGACTTAGACCGCTCCTTCTATCCCACTGAGGATTCTGTAGATGTTGCTAACCTTCCTGCAGAAATTCAACTGACAAGAAATGAAGAACCGGAAGAAAAAGAGGAAGTAAGTGAAAACCAGGATAAAAAATAATATTATACAACTAACCCATGCAAAGCTATGCATGGGTTAGTTGCTCTATTCCATTAAATTGATAAAGCAAAAATTAATACAATACTAAAACCGGCCATAATCAGTGAGGCTACCAGTCCCACAATAAAGGGCTTAATTCCAACATTCTTCATATCATCAAAGCTGGTTAACAAACCAACTCCAGCCATAGCCGTTACAATTAAAAACTTTGATAATATTTGTGCCCTGCTTAAAAAGTCTGCCCACATTTCACTGTTGAGCCAAATGGTGTCACCAAAGGTACGAATCCCGGCCATGGCCAGGAAGCCAACTACAAACCAAGGAAAGATTTTCAGGTAGTTAACCCTTTGCCCGGCAGCACCTGCAACATTCCTTTGCTTGTTTGCATAGATGACACCAAGAATCAGAACAATTGGTGCCAGTAAAACCGTGCGGGTTAATTTAACAACCGTAGCAATTTGTCCGGCGGGATCGCTATAGGCAAAACCTGCAGCAACCACCTGGGCTGTCTCATGAACAGCTACTCCCGCCCATGTTCCAAACTGCATATCAGTAAGCACCAGCATTTTACCAATTAAGGGATATAGAAAGATTGCCAATACTCCAAAGATCGTGATGGTGGCAACCGAAAAGCTAACCTCTTCATCCTTGGCATTTATAGCGGGAGAGGCAGCTACTATGGCAGTAGTGCCGCAAATGGCTGTACCAATGCCAATAAGTGTGGCAAGCTTATCAGGCAGACCCAGCTTTCTCCCAAAGATGTAAGTCAAGGATATGGCAAAAGCAACGCAAATGATGATAATTGTCAGGGCTTTCAAGCCGGTTGTTACAACTGCAATAAAGCTCAATCCCAACCCCAAAAGAAAAATTGCTGCTTTAAGCACACTTTGCATGGCGAAACTTATACCAGGTTGAAAAGCTTTATTAACTCCCACTGTGTTTTTCACCAACATACCCAAGATAATGGCAACAATAACTCCGCTAATGGGCTTTTGTCCGCCAATGATGATGCTTTTGTGAATAAACTCAGATAGATAAGCGATGATAAAGGCTAAAATCATTCCCGGTGCAATACTCTGTCTAATATTCAACTCTAGTTTCATAATATTTAATCCCTTCCATAACCATGATGTCTTGTCTAACATAAAGTCTAATTGGTTAGGATACTAAAGTAAAATACGCAATTTTTATTAACCCTATAAGGATTTGCTTATACCTAAAGCATTTATGAGAAAAATAAAAAGCAGGTGAACTGTCACCTGCCTGGATAACTATCCGCGTATTGGCCTATAAGCTCTGCCCCCCAAATTGAGGCCATGAGGGTTTTAGCCGTATCATTGTCCGGCTCGGCCTTTATTACAAGCTCAAGAAATTCTAATGCCTGTTTGGGCTGATTTCTTTTAATGGCATTGTTTACAACTTCATGAAGATAACCTTGCCGCTCATAATAGGATAAACTTTGAAATTTATTTACCCAATTGGTTAGCTGCATACTTGCATTGCTCGACAACTCAATCTTTCTTACAGATTTATAGCCAAAAAATATACTTAATACCGCTATTGCAATCCAAAAGTACCCCAGGGGTTGATCAAAAAACAAAAGTTTTACAACAACTGCAAGGCTTAGAAACCATAGTAAAGTACTTGCCAGCTGCTTCATCCAGACACCCCCTTGTGAAATGCCTCCCTTTCATTATATATTAAAAGCATCCTTCCAACAATCTTTGTACAGGGTTAACAGGTGGTTATTTAACCCATATATTCATATCCTCAAACCGGCCGCCTATATGGCAATTGTTGATTAAACGCCCCCTAAAAGTGTAGCCCAGTTTGTATAAAGCCCGATTAACCCCGGGAATCCCCGCCCGACATAGGCTGTATAAACATTTAAACTTACGTTTCAACATCTCTCTTTCCAGTCCCCTCATAATAACCGTTATCAGGCCCAAGCCCCTGGCCTCAGGGTGGGTGGCCAAATCTGTAATTTCAGCATTTTGATTAATAAAGTCCATTTCCGCTGAGCCTGCACTGACTGGCATGTCATTGTGAAAAACAGCCAGAAAGTAAGCCTGAGACTTCATGGTCTCTAAGATATAGTCTGGGTTTAATAGTGGACTGGGGTAGGAGACAAACACCTTTCTATACAGATTTACCAGGCTATTTACATCATCTTCCCGAACTTCCCGTAAATTATACCCGGCTGGCAATGCCCGGTCGCTCTTTCCTGCTTCCATGTCGCCAGTTACTTCCCTCAATATAACATCCTCTTCCTTTAGATATGAGCTTTGTGCCCTGTTAGGATCAAGGAAATAAGAATAGCAATAGGCATCCTTTCCTTGAAAAAATTTTGGTATTGCTCCTTCCAATAAAAAACCCGCCCTTTCTAACCCCAAAAAACCTTCTTGCCTAGAGTTAAAAATTATTTTGCTAAGGTCTTTTTGCTGAGCAATTTTCTTAATTCTTTCAGCCATTTCAAAATAGTCCCCGGCCTGGCAGGATAACACCTTTAGCCTATTATTAGTATAGTCCAATCCTACTTCTACTTGAAAATCATCCTCGATTAACTTTCTTCTGTCGAAAGATGTAACCTGACAAATCCCTTGTTGCTCCTTCAAGCTATCACACCCCTATTTACAGTTGCCAAAACTCTTTGACCTGCGAGCCCTTACATTCCCAACCGGCACTAGGCTAAGTTTTTTCCCACCGAGAAGCTTTTCCAGTCCAATAGGGTCCTTATCCTTTAGTCGAGGACACTCCTGACAATTGTCGCAGGGATCCTCTTTATGAAGGGGTTCAGTATAGGCAGAAATAACTCCCTCATAATTTCTCAAGATCACTTTATGATCCGACTGGGAGATTAAATATTGAGGCATTACAGGAATTTTACCTCCCCCACCAGGGGCATCAATAACATAGGTCGGTACCGCCAAACCAGAGGTGTGCCCCCTAAGGACCTCAATTATTTCTATTCCCTTAGCTACTGATGTGCGAAAATGCTCAATTCCCGTCGAAAGATCACATTGATAGATATAATAGGGCCGTATCCGGTTCTCCAATAGCCGGTGCATTAAATCTTTAATAATATAGGGGCAGTCATTAACACCCCTCAGAAGAACCGTCTGGTTACCTAGAGGAATGCCGGCATCAGCTAACATGGCGCAGGCTTTTTTAGCCTCTGGGGTCAATTCCTTCGGGTGGTTAAAGTGGGTGTTTAACCAAACCGGATGATATTTTTTGATAAGCTCGCATAACTCGGGTGTAATCCGCTGGGGCATAACAACCGGCGTACGTGTCCCTATACGAATTATTTCCACGTGAGGAATCTCCCGAAGGCGTTGCAGTATCATCTCCAACCGTTCATTGGGAATACACAAACTATCTCCACCAGAAAGTATAACATCCCTGATTATGGAATGTTTCCTGATATAGTCAAGGGCCCTTTCAATATCTTCCAGTGGTCTGTTTTGATCATGGGTCCCTGCAAATCTTCTTCTGGTACAGTGTCTGCAATACATGGAACACTGGTCGGTGACCAGCAGCAAAACCCGATCAGGGTACCGATGGGTCAACCCAGGAACCGGGGAGTCCACATCCTCATGCAGTGGGTCCTCCAGGTCATAATCCCCATCCTGCAATTCCAGGGACACAGGGACAGCTTGCCTTCGGATAGGATCCTCAGGGTCCTCTGGGTCCATTAAGGCAGCGTAGTAGGGTGTAATGGCCATTCGTAGGGTTCCGAGGGAGCGGCTAATCCCTTCTTTTTCCTCTTCAGAAAGGGGAATTATCTCATTCAGCTCTTCCAGGCTGGTGATTCGATTTGCCAATTGCCATTTCCAATTATTCCAGTCATTTTTACAAACAGTCTTCCACTTAGGTATTTCCTGGTAATGTCTAACCAAAGCTACACCTCCAAGATTGGATCTGCCAGCCACCTTCGTCAAATCTTAATCATTTACCAAGGAAAAATCACAGACAAAATTATTTCTCGTACAATGTGATTGAAGAAAACTAATAAATTCCTCAACGACAGAAGTTTTAAGCTGTCCTTTATGATTAATCATGTAAAATTTCCGTTGAAGATAGATATCTTTAACCTGCAGCGGCACTAATGTCCCAAGCCTTACTTCCTTTGCAATTGCCCACCGAGAGATTATAGTAATTCCAAAGCCTGCTTCTACAGCTTCTTTGACCGCTTCAGTACTTCCTAACTCCATTACAATATTGTTTGGCTCAAGATAAAAACCTTCTTCAGCTAACCTTTCCTCAGCTATTTTCCTTGTTCCAGATCCCTTTTCCCTTAACACCAGGGGTAAGGTTAATAGTTCCTGAACAGAAATGGATTGTTTATGGGCTAACGGGTGTCTGGAAGATATGGCAACTATAAGTTCATCATTTAAAAATGGCCTGACATTTAAATCTTCATTTTGCACAAAGTTTTCTACCAATCCCAGGTCCACTTCATGCTTCAAAACAAGGTTCACAATGTGGTCTGTATTGGTGATTTGCAGCACGGCTTTAACCTGGGGATATTCTTTATGAAACGCTCCTAAAATCTTAGGAATAACATACTCTCCTAGGGTAAAGCTAGCCCCCAGGGCCAGGGGACCTTGTACACTGCCAACAAATTTTGAAATATCTTTATGGGCTTGATCGATCAAAGATAATATATTATCCACATAGTGATACAAAATACGACCGGTCTCTGTGATCGTAACCTGCTGTTTATCGCGGTGAAACAATCTAGTACCGAAATGATTCTCCAGTGTTTTAATTTGTAAACTAACAGCAGGTTGAGAAATAAAAAGTGCTTGTGCAGCACCGGAGAAGCTTTTTTTATCTGCCACCATTTTAAAAACTTGAAATTGATAGAGTCCCACGTAGACCTCCAAAAATTTTGCTATATACCAAAACTAATTTTAACATTATATTTATCAATAGTCTGAGTAATATTAGTATATTCCTCCTCTGGGTGGAGATTTATGCATCCTAGAAATACATAAATGGGATGCCGTTGCACCCCATTTATTATCATTCATCAAAATGCTTAAGTCTCAATTTTTCTTCCTTTGTGAGGTTTCTTGAAGTGCTGATAACTATGGATAATCCCTTGCTCCACGAATGCCTTCGAAGCTCTTCCGTTACTTTAAAGCCATCTGCTCCGGGCATAGTTATGTCCAATATGATTATATCTGGTTTATATTTTAGGGCTAAATCAATTCCCTGATATCCATCCTCGGCAGTGAGCACCTGGGCCTTAGATTTTAAGACAGTGACCGCGAAGCCTCTCACCGAAAATTCATCATCCACGACCAGGATAGTAGGCTTATATTTATTTATTCTTGTAAACCCTTCTGCCAACTCAATAAGGGAATCTTTATTTAGGGGCTTAGGAAGGTAACTTACAGATATTTCCCCGGCTATAATGGAGTCCTGGCTTAATACCATTGTATCCCATTTTTGGCTTTTTTGATAGAAAGGCCTTCCTTCTTCACTTAGTGGAAGTGTCAAAGTAAAGGTGGCACCTTTCCCGATTTGACTTTCAACCTCTATTGTTCCTCCCATTAGCAACAGTAGCTTTTTTGTAATTGCCAGGCCCAAGCCAGTGCCTCCCTGGGCGGTATTGGGTGCCTGCTTGAATTCCTCAAAAATATCTTCATGAAATTCTGGAGCAATGCCTACTCCGGTATCACTAATAAATATTTGCAGTTGATCATTACTCGGTCTGGCACCAATGGTAATAGTCCCACCTGTAGGTGTAAATTTAACGGAGTTAGTCAATAGATTTAGATAGATTTGTTTTAATCTATCATGATCAGCTGCAATATAATATTTATCTTCATCAAGATGGTTATTTAATATCAATTCTTTTTTAATAATGTCAGAGCTAACCATTGTAAGTGTCTCTTTTAAAGCAAGGGCAGGATCTACCTCTTTAATGTTTAAGCTTAACTGACCGGTCTCAATTTTTGAAAAATCGAGTAAATCATTTATAAGGCCCAGCATGTGCTCACCACTTTTATTGATCTCTTTTAGATACTTCTCTTGTGATGCATTAATATTCCCAACAACTTTATCCATAAGTACGTCAGAAAAACCAATGACTGCATTTAAAGGGGCCCTTAGTTCATGGGATAAAGCGGCAAAAAATTTAGTCTTTCTGATACCTTGTTCCTGAATTTCATCATTTTTAACCTGTAATTCCTCGGTAATTGCTTGCATTTCTTCTGACTGTGCTTGTAGTTCCTCAGTTTGCGCCCTTAACTCTTCTGTTTGAGCCTGAAGCTCTTCACCTTGGGCATTTAGCTCCTCATTCTGCTGGGCCAGTTGCTCGTTCATTTCCTGCAAACGATTTGATAGTTCACAGGCTTTCTGGTAAGATAGGGCGTGGTTAAGTGCTATGCCTGTTAATGTTCCAATTACACCAAGTTCCTCGATTATTTCCGATGGAACATTCTCGAGGGAGGCTAGGCTAATAACGCCTAGTACTTCCTGTCCATATATGATCGGAACTTGAATAATAACTCTAGGAATGAGGGTCCCACCTGACCAGTCAACCGTGTATATTGTATCTGCCGGCACATCCGTTAATACCTGTAACTCCCGGCTAGTCACCGCTAAGCCTTCCAACCCTTCCCCTATATTAATTTTTTCCCTTTGATTAATCAAATTGCTGCCAGGACAATATAAAGCCTTTAATAACAAAGTTCCTTCCTGGTGATTAGCCAAGTATATAGCCCCTACTTTAAATTGAAAGCATTGGCAAAGGGTTTGCAGTCCATTGTTAAGCAACGCCTTGGTGTCTAAGGTGGAAACAAGGGTATGTAAGACCTGATGCCTACTGCTCCTTAATTTAAATCGCTGACCTAAATCACTTGCCATCTTATTTAAAACTGACCCCAGTTGCCCTATTTCATCCTTGTTTTCTACATTAATTCTTTTGTTAAAATCCCCCTGTGCCACATCTGCTGCCACATCGGCCATTATAGCCATGGGTTTTAGTGATCTGTTAATTAAAAAATAAAGGATTGCCAATATCATAATACCAGTAATGGAGATTAGAGCCATGGAATAATACATACTTTTTTGTAGTGAAGCTAAAATCTCAGCGGATTCCTGCCGAATAATGATTCCCCACTGTACTTTAGGAATATATCGGTAAACAGCGATTATATCCGAACCGTTATAGCCTTTGCCATACCAGATGCCGCTTTCCCCCTCACTTACCCTCTTGGCAGGCTCACTATCAATCTTATAATTAAGGGCGGATCCCGGCTGATTGCGCAATTCAGTTATGGTGGTTCTATCCTGTTTGATAAGCATTACTTCCCCTGTCCTACCAAGGTTCATTCTACTTTCTAACATTGGTTTTAAGACAGCGTCTATATCAAGCCTAAAAACCAGGACACCTAAATAAGCTTCATTATCAATGCTGTTATTAGTATCCTTTATCGGCACCGAGAAGGCGATGCTAGGTTTTTGAGTCTTATATGAAAGATAAGCATTTTCAATATAAATTTCTCCCGATTCCAGGGGTTTAGTTATTATTTCATCCCTTGGGCGAAAGGCTTCCTTTCGTTGCCAATCAGTGGAAACAAGTATTTTCCCCTGCCCAGTTACAAAGTAAATCTCATCATAAATGCCATATTGCTGAAGCATTTGGTTCCAATAATTAACCAGCTTTATTTCAGCCGCTGCCGAATTTTCCGACTCAGAAATAATGTCTTGAATGGCACAGTTAACCTGGGGGTTGACAGACATCATTTTAATGTTATTTACCCGCTCTGTTATCCAGCGATTAGTATCATTTTCCAAAATATCGGCTATTAAAGAAAAATTATTATCTATTCTCTCGTTGTTAATCTTTAGCTCGTAATAGTAAATAATACTAAGGGAACCAAATCCCAAAATTATTAGGGACAGCATTACCAAGGCTAAAAGTTTAAGCCTTAGGCTATCCCTTATGAAGGAGGGCATTAATGGCGTTAAAATACTTTTGAATCTTTTTAACATAACCTACCCACCCCTTCCTTAAACTATCTTTCTATCGGTAGAATGACCGAAAATGTCGTACCTTGACCTTCCTGGCTTTGAACATCAATTCTCCCCTTATGCTTGTCCACTATAGAAAAACAAATGCTCAAGCCAAGACCTGTTCCTTCTGCCTTTGTAGTATAAAAGGGTACCCCTATGGACTTAATCTTTTCTTGTGGTATACCGCAACCAGTATCCTTAATGTCTAAGCACACTTCACCCTTTGCAGGAAGAAAGGTTGTTTCTACCGTGAGGTTACCTCCTTCATCCATTGCCTCCATGGCATTTTGACAAAGGTTAAGTATTACTTGCTTTATTTGGGCTGAGTCCATTAAAACTGAGGGAGTATTTTTATCTAGTTTGACTATGCAATTATGTTTTTTGATGAGGGCTAAAGATTCTATAATTGGGTACATTTGCTTAACTAATTCATTAATGTTCATTAAATTTCTTTCCAGTGATTTTGGTTTAGCTAACTGTAAAAAGTCTTGGATAACCTGATTCATCCTGGTTGTTTCATTATCTATAATATCTACATACACCTTTATTCCAGGGTCTGAAGTTCTTGCGAGAAGCTGTACAAAACCCTTTATGACTGTTAAGGGATTTTTTATCTCATGGGCCATACCTGCTGCCATTTGCCCCACAATGGCTAACCTCTCACGATCCCTAAGCATCTCTTCCTTATGGCGCAGCTCAGTTATATCCTCTAAGGTAGCAACCGCTCCAATACCGCTACCATGGTGGTCATAAATAATGTCGGTGTTCACAATAATTGTTTTTACTATATGGCCTATATTAAATTTAATCTCTTGCATCCGAACACTTCTTTGATTTTCCAGGGTACTTCTAAGGATTCTATATTTTTCAAACTCTGGAAAGGCATAATAGAAGTTTTGACCTACTACAATCTCTCGATCCTTTTCTAAAAATTCTATAAATTTTTGATTTATAATTCTTATATTTAGACTATTATCAACAGCCACCACCCCGGCTGACATACACTGAAGAATTGAATCCGCACTAACTTGAAGCTTTTCATAGGCATTCTTCAGGGCCTCTATACTCTTATTGTGATTTATTATTTTGTTTTTCATAGATAGGGCTTTTTCTACTATTTTGCTTAAATTATTAAATTTAAGGGGCTTCTTAATATAATCAAAGGCCCCCAGTTTAAGGGCCATAGCGGCAGTCTCCTCGCTACCAAATGCAGTCATAATAACTACAATGGTGCTTCCAAAATGGACCTTCATGTTTCTTAAAAAATCAATGCCATTCTCCCCAGGCATTCTCACATCTAAGAGTACTAGATCAGGCTTCTCTTTCTTTAAGATTAACCAGGCATCGCTAGTGTTCCCCGCACAAAATACCTGAAAACCATCTGCTTCTAAATATAGTTTTACTGTCTCCAGATGCAGTACGGAATCATCGACAACTAAAACCTTCCCCCAACTTGTTCTATTAGTATCAGGTGGATTGCACATCTTTCTTTGCAATTCAATATCGACCTTTGTCATATTTTCCTCCTCCACCCCATTGTTGTAAGAATCGTCCTATACTTAAAGCCCTAGAAGAAGACATGTTATGTGATATTATGTGATTTTATACAATATTTCGTATAGCTGAATTATACAACCTACCATAACGGTTTTCTATAAAGTTTATTGTCGTATTTACATGAAAAAAGGCTGTGCCTAAGCACAGCCTTCCTATCAGATATACTATTTTTACCTTTATTTTAAGATGCCAAAGGGTTTACCCATAGGTAATATTGTTCTTCCCAGATGGGCATTTAAAACTACCGCCGCAGAACCATAAAAGCCTACCATGGCAATAAATAATTCTGACCATGCGGCCAACTGGTGAAAAAAGTGAGCCCCAATACCCAGGGTACTTAGTGATAAGCCAATGAACAACAAATCAATCAATACAAAAATAATGAATAAGACCTTATTAGTTTCCATGGCTCCTACTGTCATAAACAGTGAAAAGATAAGATATCCTACAAAGGCAAAGCCTAATTGATGCAAATCAGCCGTTGCAGCGGCCTTTTCTCCAAAAACACCCAGATTCACTAACCAGGTCATAGAAACTGCCATCCAAAAAAATGCATATCCCCCAAAGGCAGTTGCACCAAAAATATTATCCTTCTTAAAATCTAAAATGCATGCCATCAGTTGGGCAAATGCCCCTAGAAAAATAGCCCAGGGTAGCACAAGGGCCACCCCCTCGGTCCAACCAAGCTTCTGGGTAGAAGCCACCAGGGTAACCATAGCCAGTCCAAATAGTCCTAGTGCAGATGGGTCAGCGGTAACATGTTTTACGTTTGTTACATTTGTTGCTGCCATTTTATGCCTCCATCTAATATTGTAGTTGGGATAACCAATCATGATTATATCAGAGTAACTTGTTCGGATTATTATGAATATGACAAAATAAAATAAAATTTGCGCCTTTAAAACTCTGTAGTATACTTTTTAAGTAACCCATAAAATTACTGGCCCGGAGCCTTATTAGGAGATGATTAAAATAAAAGCTATTGATTTGCGGAGTGATACAGTTACTTTGCCAACAAATGAAATGCGGGCTGCCATGGCCTCCGCCCCGGTTGGGGATGATGTATACGGCGAGGATCCTACCGTGCGAGAACTGGAGAAAAAAGCTGCTGCTTTAATGGGAAAGGAATCTGCTCTTTTTGTTCCCTCAGGAACCATGGGTAACCAAATTGCGGTGCTGGTTCATACCAAACGAGGCGAAGAGGTTATTTTAGATAGCGAAGCGCATATTTATTACTATGAAGCCGGTGGGCCGGCATTGCTTGCAGGTGTCCAGCTTAACCCGGTGAAAGGACTATTAACTCCCCAAGGCCCTGAAATCCTTAAAGAAACCCTTAAACCGGAAGATATCCATTTCCCCAAAACTTCACTGGTTTGCTTAGAAAACACCTTCAATCGGGGGGGAGGAACGGTTTTAGCCCCGGCTACCATGGAAGAGCTATATGGGATATGCCATAGGCAAGATCTTAAAGTTCACCTAGATGGTGCCAGGATTTTTAATGCCGCCATTAGCCTTAATATCAATGTTAAAGAGCTTACTTGTTGCTGCGATTCCGTTATGTTCTGCCTATCAAAGGGTTTGTCAGCCCCGGTAGGCTCACTTCTGGCAGGAACCTCAGAATTTATTGACGCTGCCCGCAAGTATCGCAAGATTTTAGGTGGAGGGATGCGTCAAGCCGGTGTTTTAGCTGCTGCGGGCTTAATAGCCCTTCAGTCAGTGGATAGATTAAAAGAAGACCACGCTAACGCCCTTCGCCTGGCTACAGGCCTTTCCTCTATACCTGGCATAAGTATTGACTTGCAAAGGGTCCAGACAAATATAATTGTAGTAAAAGTTGAGGGGAAAATATCTGCCTCTGTATTGGTGGACAAGCTGTCCGTTCAACATATAAAGTGTGCAACCTTTGGACCAGGCATCATCAGAATGGTCACCCACAAGGATGTCTCCTCCCAAGACATAGACTTCGTAATATCAACAACCAAAGACCTGCTAAACTGAGTCAATTCCAAAAGCAAAGGCTCAACAATCAGGTACACACCTGACAGTTGAGCCTTTGTTTCATCTTTGTTCGCAAAAGTGAGTCTGAGAACCATCCCTGACTCAGGTTATGTTTTAGAACTCTTTGAGCATGGCGGCTACTGCGGAGGCGTGATGATCTTCTTCTCGGGCCATACGTTCAAAAATAAAATTCTTATCTGGCTGTTCTTTGAAAATGTCTGCCATTTGACGGTACATTTTGGCTGCTGCCCCTTCCCGTTGAATGGCAATTTGCAATACTTCTTTTGGTAACATTTCAGCACTAAGCTGTCCTGCTTCCTCAAAGCCGTCAAAGTAGACCTGTTCGTTAATGGGGTCGCCGGACTTTAGCCAAATCAAATATTCCAAATGATCCTTTTCATCCTGGGAAAGCTTCTTCAGAATTTTTACCGTTTCGGGATTTTGGGACTTACCTGCCATCTCCTTGTAAAATATAAAGCTGCTCTCCTCGGATTTAATAGCCACATCAAGGATATCGTTAATAGTTAACTCCATGACCTGTTCCTCCTTATATAGTTCCCATGTAACTATATTGTAGAAAACTTTTTAAATTTTAGCCATGACAAAAGTATTGCATTTATCTTTCTTTAAAAATTTATTATCTCCTAGCCCATTTTCATCTTGTGGGCTGAGTACTGCATGATATACCCACAGGACTCGCAGAGGATAATCACTACAGGTAAACCCCGTTCTTGATTAACTTCGTATGTACCATCATCTTTTCTAATCAGCTCATTAAGGGCAAAGATTTGCGGTTCCTGATTAAGGGATTCCTCCGACATAATCATGACCATTTCTTTCTGACATTGAGAACACACTGGCTTATTAATAATAAACACCCGCCTTTAGTTAAATTAACTTCATTTTACACTAGTTGGCTTTAATTAATAAGGTGTTTTTACATAGGCACCAGCTTTATCTGACCCCAGGCTGCCAGTTTTTCACCCTTTATGGCTATAGCACCTACTACCCCGGTCACCGATGCGGCAAAATCCACAGCCCTTTGCACATCCTCTTCCGATTGAACCAAATTGCCTGCCGCGGTGGCTACAGCATCTGCCAAGGGCGTAGAGGGAGATAAAATAATGATAGCATCGGAATTGCCAAGGCTCAAAGAGTGGCCCACGGTACCCGACGAAGTACAAATCCCCAGGGGTGTTTGCCAACTTTTAATCTCTACGGCTATTTTATTGGTAAAGGGGGAGGAACCTGCAAATACACCAACCTTCCTGGTACTGGTGCTGCGCATAAATATATCTCCCCCGTTCTCAACAATAACATCCCTGGTTCTCTTAGCAAGGGCTTTTCCTACATACTGGGCAAAGGCACCGGCAACTGCAGCCATGGGCCCTACCCCTGCTGCTCTGGCTGCTTCGGCCATCTCAATAGCCAGTTTCGGAGCTCCCTCCAACATTTCGTGAGGCTTTAGAGTCTTTTTAAACTGGGGATCCCGCTGAATGTAATCTTCCAGGTACTTTCTCTGTTCCTGTACTAACACTTCGATCCAAGAAACAAGTTCTGGACTAAAGCGGTCTCTCCGAACACCAATATCCAAATCCGTTTCCTGAATGCTAACTTGGAAATGCACCAAATCAGCCTGCTTGTGCAGGTTACGATAGGTTCGCTGGATATATTCCAATTAGATCCTTACCTCCATTGCCCTTAATGGGCAAACCTTTAAACAATGTAGGCAGACAACACACTTATCACCATTGAATTTCACTTCCATTGAGGGACGCTCCATAAAGAGGGCCCCAGCAGGGCAGTGAACCGTGCAGGCCCCACAACTGGTACACCTATCATTGTTGCGAACTACTTCCTGATTTAAGGGGTGTACCGTAATTCCCTGATTGCGAAGGTATTCAATACCTTCCTCATATCTTTCCCCGTCCAGGTCTAAAACCATGGTTCCTTCCAGGTGAGGATTTATCTTTGCCTTTACTATATTAACCACTAAGTCATAATCTTTAACCAAGTGATATATTATTGGACGATCTGAAGTTGTAGAACTAAAACGCAGTACAATTTTATGCGGTGCCATATCAATCCGCTCCCTTCTTTATCTTATATCCAGAGGTTTAGCTGTTAGGCCTGCTGATGGTCCGGGTAGTAATTGTACAGGCTCTCCCAATTGGAAATCTCCCTTTTGAATCCAGGTTTTCAGGAGACCGGCAATTTCCCTAGCCTTTGGATAACTGGAAAGGGGTGCAGTGGCCACTTCCTTGCCTTCAACAGTTATTTTACCTGACTTAAGCTGTGCATAACTTACCAGTCCCAGGTTACCACCCACCCGGTTGGGATAATTTTCGCTGTAATCTACCACCGGAGCGTGCAGTTCCTCATCAGAAAGGGCAGCAAATTTTAAAATTTCTTCATTTAGAATCGGTATCGGAATACCTAAACCAACTGTCAGTGTTGCTCCATAACCCTGGAAACTGGTACCCCTGAGCCATTGGGCTTTCATTTGCTTAAGATCACCCATTACAGAAAGGGTTCCGCCGGCTGAACCAACTATATTTCCCTCACTGTCTTTGAGCCATCCAGGGAAATGCTGGGTACCATTCCAAACCACATAGCCAACTCCACCGCCTAGAAATATTCTTGTTCCGATGCCAATGGTAGCAAAGTTGGGATCCTTCATTAGGGGACTTAATTGCCCTGAAGTTGAGTAGGTGGCATTCCCCAACCGTGGCTTCAATGTCCCCATATAGGTATGGATGGTTTTATCACTCAGGTTTACAGCACAGTTATAGTTTTGGTAAGCATTTCTTGGATTGAATAGGATGGCCTCATTAATCTGATCCAAAGTAATGGTGGTTTCAATCTCCTTGCGGGGATAGCAATCGGTCCCATAGGAAAGGGCCTCTAGCTTAACCTCCTTACCGCTTACCAAATCTTCAATTACATGGCCTCCACCATAACGAAACTCCCCTGGGTAATTACTGTTGGTGGGATCATCCTCGGGAACCTCAGTAACCCCCATGTAAGCATCTACTGCAGCAATACCCGTATAAGCAGGAACATTGTTCAGCCAAACTTTCTGCATCCTAATACGGGGATTGGAATGACCAAAGTTTAAAAACGCACCCGAGGAACACATTGGACCAAAGGTACCGGTGGTAACTACATCCACCTGGGCGGCAGTTTTGGCCAGCCCTTGCTCCCGGACTTTTTCAATTACCTCTTCAGCAGTTACAACAACCGCCTTGCCCTCTTTAATTCGGGCATTAATTTCAGCATAGGTACGTTCCACACCCATTTATATTTCCTCCTTCGTGCTCCCTTGCCCGTGTACAAAATAAACCTCTTCTTTACACAGAAGAGGTTTAACGATTTTATCGCTGCACACCTCTTATCTGTCAGAAGATATACTTCTGCAGGAATTAGCACCTGTCCGGAAAATCACCGGATGGTTGCTGGGTTTCATAGGGCCAGTCCCTCCACCTCTCGGGATAAGAGCACATTATTAAATTAAGTAATTTAAAGTTTACCAACCAACCAATTCACTGTCAACAGGTTTTTTTATGGAATAATTTACCCCAAGCCAAGTGTCAGCTTCATTAATAATCCTTGACTATCATGAATTAAAGTCCCTGTATACATCTTCTGAATCTATCACACCCTAAATAAAATAACGAAACAGGGGGTGATTTAATTTGAGCAACCATCATGAAGAGGATCTCAGACCTGATTTATTAGAAACCGGAGCCTTCGATGGCAATTATCAAGGCGAGGATAGTGAAGAGCTAAACACCATCTTTTACCATTATTGGTCTAGGTGACGGGTTTGTTGAAAAAGATACAATTGGGTTTTAATAATCCCGAACAGCGACATTCGAAGCAGTGGAAACAGCGCTTCGCGAAGCTGAGGATGCGAAAATGGGTGAGCGGACATGGACGTCCGCGAAAGCCTGAGGTAAACACGATGTTTACTCGAAGGCGGCCCATTTTCGCCCGAAGTGAGGGATTATTAAAACCCGAATATAGGTAGTTTTTCGACAATCTGCAAAACCCGCCACCCCCTTTGGGGTGACGGGTTTTGCTTGCCTTATGAGAAAAGCTTGCTTACAGAAAGGTCTTCATGGATACGAATAATGGCTTCTCCCAGCAGCGGAGCCACTGAGAGCACTTTAATTTTATCAATCATCTTTTCCGGTGGCAAAGGAATGGTATTGGTAATAACAACCTCTTTAATAACAGATTCCTCTAACCTTTGGATGGCTGGCCCTGACAGCACAGCATGGGTACAGCAAACATAGATTTCTTTGGCTCCACGCTCCATCAGAGCGGCAGCTCCCTTAGTTATGGTTCCGGCCGTGTCAATGATATCATCAATCATAATTACTGACTTTCCTTTGATGCTGCCAATAATGTTGGTAACCTCAGCCACGTTAGGCTCTGGGCGACGTTTATCAATGATCGCCAGGGGAGCTCCAATCCTTTCGGCCAAATCCCTGGCTCGAGTCACCCCTCCAATGTCGGGAGAAACCACTACTACATCCTTTTTCATGGTTTGATGAAAATACTCAGCTAAGATGGGAACTCCCGGCAGGTGATCCACTGGAATATCAAAAAATCCCTGTATCTGTCCCGCATGAAGGTCCATGGTTATCATTCTCCGGCAGCCACTGGCGGTAATAATATTTGCCACCATCTTGGCGGTAATCGGTGCCCTGGCTCTGGTTTTCCTATCCTGTCTAGCATATCCATAATAGGGCATAACAGCGGTAATCCGTCGAGCAGAAGCCCTGCGTAATGCATCCACCATGATTAATAGTTCCATTAAATGCTCGTTTACAGGGGTTGAAGTTGGCTGGACTATAAAGGCGTCAGCACCCCTTACACTTTCATCAACCTCGGCTCTTATCTCCCCATCACTAAACCTGGAAATCCTGGAAGCACCCATGGTAACCCCAAGGTACTGGCATATTTCCTGGGCTAGTTCAGGGTTTGCGTTACCTGCGAATATTTTCAATCGTTTGCTACCGGAAGACATTGATTAACCTCCAAACTTTGGGAAAATCCCTTTATTTACGTCTTTTTACCCATTCTGCTACATTGGTCTGTCTTTCCCTGGCTACACCCAGTGCACCCTCTGGAACATCCTTGGTAATGGTTGAGCCGGCAGCTATTACCGAGCCTTTACCCACCTTAACAGGAGCCACCAGGTTGGTATTACTGCCTATAAAGGCGCCATCCTCAAGTATGGTTTTAAACTTGTTCTTGCCATCATAATTACAGGTGATTGTTCCCGCGCCAACATTTACCCTTTCACCGATGGTGGCATCACCCACATAACTCAGGTGAGGTATCTTACTGCCACTGCCGATGGTTGACTTCTTAATCTCAACAAAATCACCAATTTTGGCATTATCACCAATAAGGGTTCCCGGGCGAATATAAGCGTAGGGACCTACCACAGTACCATCCCCCATGCTGCTTTCGGAAACTACGGAATATTGGATATCCACATTATTACCAATAACACAATCAGTAATTTTACTGCCGGGACCAATGGAACAGCCGCTACCTATCCTGGTTTTCCCTAAAAGAAAAGTCATGGGCTGAATAATAGTATCCCTACCCACCACCACTCCTTGGTCTATATAGGTATTACCTGGGTCAACAACGGTAACCCCATGGGCCATGAGATCTTCCAAAACTCTCCGACGCAGCACCTGCTCTGCCCTTGACAGTTGAATACGATCATTTATGCCCTGAACCTCCTGGGCATCTTCCATGGTCACTGCCTGAACTATAAGCCCTTTACTAACAAATATTTGTATAACATCCGTTAGATAGTACTCTCCCTGGGCGTTGGCAGGAGTTATTTGGCTAAGGGCCTCAAACAACCCCTCAATTTTAAAACAATATACACCGGTATTAATTTCCTCCACCAGAAGTTCCTCGGGTGCTGCGTCCTTCTGCTCTACAATCTTAGAAACAGCACCGTTTTCCCTTCGGATAACACGACCATATCCAGCGGGATTATCCATTTTTGCCGTTAGAAGAGTTGCAGCCGCACCGGTATCTTTGTGATATTGAGCTAATTTTTTAAGGGTACCTTCACGCAGCAAAGGTGTATCACCACAGACCACCAGCAAATGCCCCTGGGTTTCAAGGTATTCTCCCTTTGCTTGCATTAGGGCATGTGCTGTGCCAAGTTGTTCTTCCTGCAATACCACCTTGGCCCTATCCCCTACAAAGTCTATTACCTGTTCAAATCCAAAGCCAGCCACCACTACGGCTTTTGTAACTCCAGCATTAGCCACTGTATCCATTACATGACCTAACATGGGTTTTCCACAGATTTGATGTAATACCTTTGGTAAATCAGACTTCATTCTGGTACCTTTTCCTGCCGCCAGGACCACCGCCCCAAGCTCCATTTCGGTGCCCCTCCTATCTTCAACATAAACACAATTTTTAGAAAAGCCATCCTGCTTGCAAAAGTGACAAAAAAAGAAGGTTTTCTAATTTTTTATACTATAGCATATCCCCAAATACAAAAGTTTTTGCCCACAACCTTAATTTTTCCACAAAAAATTTTAATTTCCTCTTAAAAATATCAAATTACGGCAAACAAAGAATATTCAAAATTAAAATTACCCCCCATAATCAGAAACATGAGGCACACTAATGCCTCATGTTTCTGTTTTAATAATCCCAACGACATCATTAAAACCCAGCTGTATCCTCTTCAACAGCCAGATAAACCTGTACCATCAAGGGTTACAGGTTAAATAAAGAAGGGGAGCCTTGTGCTCCCCTTTTATATATTATTACCAATTGCTTAGTTAAATAGCTTCTTGATAGGCTTGTAAGACTGCGCTTTGGATAATTTCTCTAGCTGATGATGTAATTGGGTGTGCAATATCGCGAAATTCACCATCCGGGGTCTTTCTACTAGGCATTGCTACAAACAACCCATTTTGCCCTTCAACCACCTTAACGTCGTGAATCACAAAGGCATCATCCAGGGTTACTGATACGATGGCCTTCATTTTGCCTTCTTGGAGCACTTTCCGTACCCGCACATCCGTCACGTGCAAATTATTCACCACCTTCCGCTGCCACAAATTCTGTTGGGCTAGTAAATTCTGCAGCGAAAAGGAAAATCCTGCTTCTTATATTAGGTTTCTTTTAGTTTTCTCATGTTTTTTTTTTAACTATTTCAAAAAATCTAACGTATAGCCCTCGTTTTGTAACAATTCGACAATTTCTTCTATATGTCGATGATTTCTGGTCTCTAAAGTGATATCAACTTCCGCCTGCTTTAATGGCACGTTAGGTTTGATTCGATCGTGAACTATAGAAATTACGTTTGCCCCTGAAGCAGCCAACACAGACAGTAGTCTTTGAAGGGACCCAGGCTTATCGGTGACAATGGTCCTCATTCTTAAATACCGTCCCGCCTTCACTAAGCCTCGCTCTATGATTATAGATATGACGTTGACATCAATATTGCCACCACTAAGTATAACTGCAACTTTTTTTCCTTCACACCGGCATTTATTGTGCATCAATGCAGCAATACCCACTGCTCCAGCACCTTCAACAATGAGTTTAGATCTTTCCAGAATAGTAATAATGGCCCAGGCTATTTCTTCGTCATCCACCGTAACAATGTCATCAACATACCGTCGGGCCATCTCAAAGGTTAGTTCCCCCGGTTTACGCACAGCTATCCCATCAGCGATAGTCTGGGCGGACTTCAACTCATGTATATGTCCTAAACGACAAGCCTCCAGCATACAGGGAGCATCGGAAGCCTCTACACCGATAATTCTAACCTCGGGTTTTAGTGCTTTAATGGCACAGGCTAAGCCGGAAATAAGTCCTCCCCCACCAATGGGAACCAAAACAGTATCCAAATCAGGTAAATCTTCTAACAGTTCCAAACCTACGGTGCCTTGACCCGCAATAACCAAAGGATCATTAAAGGCATGAACAAATACGGCCCCAGTTTCCCGCTGAATTTTCTGAGCCTCGGCAAAGGCCTGGTCGTAATCTTGCCCCGCCAACACTACTTTAGCCCCATAGGACCTGGTGGCCTCTACTTTAGTAATTGGTGCTCCCTCCGGCATAACTATGGTGGCCTGAATACCAGCTTTACTGGATGCGTAGGCTACCCCCTGGGCATGGTTACCAGCGGAAGCAGCAACTACTCCCCTTACTAGCTCCTTTTCAGAGGTGGCTATTTTGTTATATGCACCCCTGATTTTAAATGAGCCTGTTTTTTGCATGTTTTCTAATTTTAAAAATACTTCGCAGCCTGCCATCTGGCTGAAACCTTCGGCATGTTCCAGTGAGGTGTGTTTAACTATACCCCTGAGTCTTTCCCTTGCTTCATATATTTGTTCCAGCGTTACATTTATGTCAGCCACGTTCTTTGCCCCTTAGTAACCGCCTTTTATCATAGGAGGTTTGTATTTTGTTTTTTAGGCTCTGCATAAGTTATTAACAGTCATTTTTTTACTTTCCTGGACTAAAATCTGTCTAATAAGCTGCAGATCATCCGGTTTATCCACATCCATACCCAGCTCCGGGAAAGCACAGGCTACAGCCTTTCCGTCAATCCCCAGTAATCTGGAGGCCCGGTTTTGAGCTTCTGTCAATGAAAGTTGGTGTATTATTAATTTTGTTAAGGTTACCAATCCCACACGCCGAGCCAGTGACAGAGGTTTCTTTCTTAAATCAACAAGTTCCTGGCCGATGGCTAAACATCTTTCTACCTCCCTAGGATTAATTAGAAAGAGGTTTCCGGCAGTAAAGATACCCTCTTTAAATTTAATGTAAGTTCTGCGTGCCCCAGGAAACATTTTCTCCACTGACTCCCTGGTTACCAGCGGAAAGTAGATATCTGCCTGTTTATCTCCGCATAGGCTAAGAAAGCCTGTAACAACCTCCGGTGTCAAAAGGGGTATATCTCCCGTTGCTAATAAAAATCTCTCCTTCAATAGGGAGCATCCCCTATGTAGATTTTCCATCACAGTATATCCTGATTCCACCAGCATTACCCCGGGAGGTAATACAGATTTTAGCTCGGCAGGCCCAACAACAATAACTCGCCCCACCTGTCCTGAATTTTGCAAGGCATTAATAACGTAGTTTATCATTGGATTTGGTCCTATTTCAATCAATGCTTCGTAGGGTACTTTGCTGCAGGATTGTAAAGGCCCATTATTAAGACCCCCAGCTAAAACCATGGCATCAATCATTCTTTTTGTTTGCCCCCTTGAGGGAATTCAGCATACTATTCTCTGCATTATAAATATGTTCCCTAGCCAATGTCTGTGCCAATTCAACATTACGGTCGGCAATTGCATCAACAATTTGACGGTGTTCATCTACGGCATCCTTACTTCTGCCTGGTTGGGAAAGGGATACTGTCCTAACCCTTTGAATAATTTCCCTTAAATGAGTAATCATCACCATTAGCCTTTCATTGCGGCTGGCCTTATAGAGCAGATCATGAAAATCCGTATCAGTTTCAACTATGCCCTCTATATTTTGCTGGTTGGTTTGCTCCGAGTAGGCTACCAAAGATCTATCAAGTCGATCAATTTCCTCATCTGTTATTCTCTCAGCAGCAAGCCCGGCCGCCAATGCCTCAAGGGCAGCCCTCACTTCGAAAACATCTGTTACATCCTTTAGGGATATCCCAGCTACGTATGCTCCCTTGCGGGGAATCATGACCACAAAGCCTTCCAGCTCAAGTTTACGAATGGCTTCTCTAACAGGAGTTCTACTGACACCCATTTCTTCGGCAAGTTGAATTTCCATAAGCCTTTCCCCAGGTTCCAACTTACCTGCAAGAATGGCTTCCCTTAATGTTTCAAACACAATTTCCCGCAAAGGTTTGTAGGCATCTAATTTTATTGGTACCAATCTTGGCTCGCTCATCTCTCCCCATCCTCCTCAAACAACATAATGGTTTATAATTCCAGGTATCAGTAAAAATACCTTTCCACTTAAGTATTTTTCTATATCATACCCGTAACTAGCACCTGACAATCCGGTAAATCAAGGCCCTTAGCAACCTCTACCGCCGACTTCATATCAGCCGTTAGCCCGAAAATTGTAGGCCCGCTGCCAGACATCAATACCCCCTGGCATCCTGCCTTTTTAAGCTTTGTCTTAAGCTCATTTAATTCTGGCTTTATTTGAATGGTAACACTCTCAAGTACATTAACCAATTCCCCTGCAACTTGTTTAAGGTTCCCCTCCCCTAATGCCCTAACCATTGCCGAAGTGTTTGGTCTTAACCCAAGATTATCCAAACTTAAATTCTGATAAACATCCTTTGTGCTTATGCCAAATGAAGGCTTTACAAGGACTACTCCGAACCTTGGTGCAGAAGCTAAGGGACTAAGGACTTCACCAATACCCCTAGCGATTGCAGTGCCGCCAAGCAGGCAGAAGGACACATCAGCCCCTAGCTGTAGGGCCAGCCCCATTAAATCATCTCTTTGTAAGCCAAGGTTCCATAGCTGGTTGAGACCCAGCATTGTAGCCGCAGCATCGGTGGAACCCCCGGCCAATCCTGCAGCCACAGGTATTTTTTTGTTCAAAGAAATTGTTGCTCCGAGTTCAGTGCCTGAGAATTCCCTCAAGAGATGAGCTGCCTTAAGTACCAGATTATCTGCTCCCTCCGGCACTGGTAGTCCGGTTACCATTAAGGTAATATCCTTCTGGGCAATATTAAAATTCAGAGTATCATGCAACTCTATACTCTGCATTATCATCTCTACCTCATGATATCCATCGGGTCGTCGGGCTAACACATCCAAGGTGAGGTTTATTTTTGCATGAGCCCGCAGGGTCACTGACATGATGATTCCTCCCTCAAAAATAGTATAACCTCTATTTCCCCAAATTTTGCAAAATACCTTTTTTACTAGTGGTGAGCTACAAAATCTGTACATAGAATAAACTAAGCCCTTTGGAAGGAGGAAACCTATGTCTAAGATAAATTTTTATCGGGCAGGCATGGAACTGGTAATTGATCCTGCCAGCAGGCAACTGAGTGTATATATGGGGGGGCAATTATCAAAAGCCTACCCCATTGCCGTTGGTAAGCCCTCAACCCCCACACCGGCCGGTAATTATAAGGTCATTAATAAGGTGATCAACCCTGGAGGAGTTTTAGGCAGCCGCTGGATGGGGTTAAACATACCCGGGGGTAATTATGGCATCCACGGCACAAACAACCCCGCATCAATTGGCAATAAAGTATCCCTAGGTTGTATTCGCATGCACAACAAAAATGTTGAGGAACTATTCCCTCAGGTACCCGTAGGAACTCCCGTAGAAGTAAGATCAATCAAGGGCTATAACCAAAAGAGTGTACCAGCCAGCAATCCTAATGTAGATACCGGAACTGGTCCCCCCCTCGATCATTCTGTCTATATTGTTCAACCAGGCGACACCCTTTGGAAAATTGCGGCAAAATTCAACGTTACCCTGGATGCCATAATAGAATCTAATAATCTTACTAATCCCAATATCCTGCAGGTGGGGCAGCAGATAAATATACCTAGATAGAATCATTTCTTGAGCAGCAAGAAGGCTCCTGTAGCCATTAACAAGGTTCCGCCCACATGATACCAACTGAAAGGAATTCGCTCAACTCCAAACAACCCCAGGTGGTCGATAGCTGCTGCCGTCAAAACCTGTCCCACAATAATGGCCGTGGTAGCTGGCGCCACCCCTACTACAGGAATTGCACGTGCCACCATATAAATAATCAATACACTAAGGACACCACCAAGATAGGTATACCATGGAGCACTGGCCCATTTGCCAAGGTCGCAGGTTCCCAAATGACAGATGAATACCAATACTCCAACCACAACCGTTCCAACGGCATGAACTATAAAAGTAGTTTCCCAAAGGCCGATTATCTTGCCTAAAGCACTGTTCAGGGTTCCCTGCAGGGCCATGGTTAAGCCTGAAGTGGCAGCTATTATTAGTGCCAGTAATTTACCGTTCATAGGCCACCTCCCAAGTATGTCAATCAGAATAAAAAAAGCAAAAGGGGAAGCAGAGGGACGTTCTTTTGCTTCCTGCTCCTCTGCTTCTACTAACCATATTTAGCCTATATAATACACCCTTACACTAAAATATCATGCCCCAGAGTTCTAAGTGTCCCCCTTAGGAAATCAAGGTGAATGGCCCCTGGATCAAAGTCAATAGAAACGGTGCTCTCCTCTAGATTAACCATTACCTTGTCCACTCCATCGATCTGGGATAGGTAGGTTTCTATTTCCTCCTTGTCATGGATACCCCCTTGTAACCCGCCTACTTTAAAAGTTTTTGTCATGTTTTGGTGATTTTTAATACGTGGGTCGCTCAATTCTATCACCTCCCCTTCATCTATTTTCTGCCACAGCAGGGAGCATTATACCCCTAAGAAAGGCAACAAGAAAGGTACGCTTAATCAGTATCATTAAGCGTACCTTAATTATGAAGAATTTATTTATACTGACCCAATGGGCCAGGTGTTGTTATAAAAAGTCTCCTTGTATTGCTGTATCTACCCGGGTTATCCCCGCGCCGGTCATTGACTTAGCCGGCCATTTCTGCGCTTTAGCTCCTGATAATAACCTCCGACGCAGTACATCAATCCCTTCTCCGGGGTACCTAGCCCTAAGGAGTGCAGCGGCACCGCTAACATGGGCCGCAGCCATGGAGCTACCGCTTAAACTGACATAAGAGCCCCATTTATAAGAGGAAATAATGCTGCTCCCCGGGGCCAGCAGGTCAACCTCCGGCCCACTGCTGCTATAACTAGCCAATCTACCCCTACTGTCCACTGCAGCTATGCAAAGTGTTTCGTCAAAAACTGCAGGATAATCAACAGTACCAGGTTCACCATCATTTCCGGCGGCGGCTACTATCAAGAGCCCGTGCTCATGCGCCGTCCGAACTGCTTCTTCAAACGCCCGGCTATATTTGTCTGTGCCGAAACTCATATTGACTACGTCAATTCTGTTATATAAGCACCATTGTAAGGCCTCAATTGCTCCCAGAATCGTTCCGTTGCCAATCTCATCTAGTACCTTAACCGAGTAAAGCCATGCTTCCGGTGCCACACCTATAACTCCACTGTCACTATCTTCAGAGGCAATGATCCCGGCAATGTGAGTTCCATGGCCGTTATCATCCTGGAAAGATGCACCCCGCTTAATCAGGTTTATCCCGCCCTTAAGATTAGTCCTTAAATCGGGATGTTCCCCGTCTATTCCAGAGTCAACAACCGCAACCCTTACTCCCCTACCCCTGGTTTCTTGCCAGCAAATATCAGCTCCAATATAGTGGACTCCCCAGGGTATTAGTTGTTCATTCTCCCACCAGGTCAGCTTATTTTTTTGGTGTAACCATGGCAGCAATTTTATTTTAATATTTTCTTCAATTGCCAAAACCCCACCGGTAGCCATTATTTCCGCATCCGAAACTTCTCCTGGCACCATACAAAATACACCGTTGATATTAGGCAGGGTTCGGACTTCCTGCGCTCCCATCCAGTTAATTAGCCCGAAATGGGGCGGGGTCAGTTCGCCACGGTGGAGGCGAGTCTTAAATAATATAATTCTTTCCCTTGACTTGGTTTCGACCATAGCCTCATCCCTCCGACCCCTTAAAAGAACTATTCTTCCAGCTTCTCATCCTGCTTCGCTTTAACGACTTCATTATTTTCGCCAAATAGCCCCTGGAGAAGGCCCCCCAGTGGACTAAGCACCGCAGCTAAATCAACAGGTTCCTTAGTTTGATTTGCTGATCTGGTTGAGCTTTGAGCTTCACCACTTTTAACCGTTGTTGAAATCGAGTCTAACATCACCCCGAGGCTTCCAGCTACAATATCCATAATCCTACCTGTGACCTTTACTCCTTTAATCACCTTACGCACGGTATCTTCCACAGATAAGTCTCTGCTCTGAACTTCTTCCTGAATAGAAAGTTTCTCTACAAGTTTATTAAGTTTTGCCAGTCTCCTATCCAGTTGTTCCTCAGCCTCTCTCTGAAGCTCAACCTTTGCCATAATCTCAACAAGCTTATCCATGTTTCCCAGCACACCGGAAACCTGGTCCAGTTCACTTCCTCTTTGTTCATAGATGTTTTCCACCCTTGAGACCAGCTGCTCTAGGTTGCTGGCGAGCCGGTTGCTGGATTTTTTGGCCACCTTAATCAACTCCTTACCCTAACTTACACCAGCTCAATTTGATCCTTGGATGAAAGGGCTACACAAGGGTGTAGCCCTTTCAAAGAAAAAGGATTCAAAACTTTTGTACTTACTAATTAGCAAAACGAGAAGCAGCAGCAGAAGATAGCCAGTGCCAGGAACAGATATAAGCCGAGTAGATGTAGAGGCAGTAGGCCACAGAAAACCAAAGCAATACCGATAATAAACAGGGCCAGCAATAGGCAGCAGCACAAACCTAAATTACCACCGTAACCTCCGGCAACTTTTTCCTTGATGCTTTCTAGCACGTTAGACATCAAAATTCCTCCTTATGTTAAACTCCATGAACGATTTCCCGGGACCGTTCTTACATTAAATTATGAGGAAATCATACTTTGTGTTACAGGATGTAAAGACAAATTTTTCATGTGGAAGTAAAAAAAGGACGTCCGAGCTATCGGGCCATCCTTTCAAATACAATAATTAATGCTTCTTTTGGTTATTCTAGGTCTCCTACTTGGATGTAAATACCACAAATTTAAAACAGCCCGGGCAGATTAGATAGATTAAGTCCCGTAATTTTAGAAACTTCCTCCTTTGCTTTTTCCTTACTATTTGACTGGGCAGCGTTATAAGCCTCTATTATCATCTGACCCAGTTCTATAGAATCTATTTGGCCAACAAGATCCGGATTAAATCGTACTGCCAGTATATTTTGCTGCCCATTCATGATTACTTTTACTACTCCTTTTCCACCGTTCCCCTCAACGGTGAGACTTTTTAGTGTTTCCTGTAAACCTTGCATTTGCCCTATTATTTTGGACATATTTCCAAGCAAGCGTCTCACCCCCTATTTTGGAACATGTTTATATAGTTGCCAATATTAATTCCTGTTAATTTAGCTACCTCTTCCTGCACTTTGTTTCTAGTTTCCTGCTGACTAATTCTGAGACTTTCCACAACAAGATCTTCTAATTGGGTAATATCACCTTTGATCAAATCCGGGTTGATTTTAATTCCTTGAAGCTGCTGGGAACCATCCATTAGAACACTTACAGCTCCATCTCCCACTGATATTTCCACACTTATTCCTTTTAGGGATTCTTGCATGTTTTGCACCTGGGATAATATACCACCTAAGTTTCCAAACACCTTGTTCATAACCTCCTTATTGGAAGATGTAATTTAGCCCAGTCTAGGATCCCACTTAAGGATTCCCCTGGGACCCGGAAACTCTTTCCTTGGTATTTCCCTAACGGGTTTGCTTTTCTCTTCCGGCTGGGGAGCAACTTCCTCCTTTTTCGGAACCTCTTTATTCTTTGGTGGTTCCGGTTGACGCATATGTCCGGGACCCATCATATTAGCCAGCACTCCCACTAGGGCGGCGGGGTTAATTCCCCCTGCTCCCTGTCCCCCTCCCAGCATTCCGGCTAAGGCTGCCAGCAGGGCGGGGTCAATACCACCTTTTACCGGCTCCCCCTGTCCTTGACCCCTCTGGTGAGGGCCACCAATCATTCCAGCCAGTGCAGCTAAAAGCCCGGGGTCTATATAACCCATTCCTGGCACGGGATTTTGTGTTGCTGCAGGCGTTGGGTCAGGTACAGTACCCCCTAGCATGCCGGCTATTTGGCCAGCCAATTCTCCGGTTCCCCTGACCTTTTGGTCATCTGGAAGAATTTTGTTCATGCAGTTGACAATTCCTAACAGATTCATCAAGGCTAAAAGTATCATCGTATTATTTTGGTCTGCACCATTAATTGCCTGAAAATTTAACAGCTTTAGCAATGATTCGTGCAGGCCTTGGGACAATAATTCCCCCTGTTCCTGGTGCTTCGTTTCATCCCTTGAATTAAGCCTTTCTTCTTCCTTACTATTCTCCACCCCGGTCCCCCCTTTGGTAAAACGCTAACACTATAGTATATGTATGCAGCCAGTCATGGTGCTCCTTAATAAAGTTTATTAGCCTGGTATAAATAGGAAGTCGCCCGAAAACGGACGACTTCCCATAATACCTTTAAATAACTAGGCGCGCACCACCAATGTGGCATCATCAATTAAAACATAGCCTACATTTGCATCACTATTTGGAGTAAACGTAATCTGTACATACCCAGAGGCAGCCCCCTCAGGAGCAGGACTGGATAACAAGCATCTCTGTACCCAGTTTCCTGGAGTTAGCTCCTCATCCTGAATAAGAACTACTCCGGTAGAATTAATAATTCTACCTACATCATCAATAAATACCACCCTGGCCTCAACTGTATAATCAACCGTTGCTCCTAACAGGGGAATTACTTCCTGAATATAGAAGCAAAATTCATATCTTAGGCCGGGTCGGATAGCTCCCGGTGGAATTTGCTGTACCAGGGAAGCAACGTTAGCCGGATTAGCAAAGGGGGCAGTTGGATCCTGTGGATTAACCGGAGGTCCGCCTAATCCCACTGAGTAGGTTCCATTGGTTCTGCCGGGCTGACCAACAACGTAGTTGCTTCCCCCCCACACTGCCAGCACATTTCCTGCAAAGGCCTCAAAGCCAGTATTGGATAACACTTGTTGACCAATTAAATCATCGGGCGGAGAGCAAGTCTGAATAAATACCTGCTGATCCTCGGTTATCTTTAAGATAAAGGTAATATTGGCAATCTGCTGTACCCGGCTGGCCTTTAACATCTCAAAGCTTAGGTCAACATCCACATCACGGAAGTCGATATCAATATTTTGGGGAGCACCTACCACTAAAGGCGGCCTTAACTCTACACTTTTTCTAAATGGCACATCCTCGCCCACGTGGCGTACGTCATCATCCCTATCAACATAATAGACTTGTTTGTGCAGTGTTCCGGTTACATTAATTCTGCGTATCTCAGATGGGCTCACGCAATTTTTATCACCAAAATGAACTGTCGCCTTCTTGCTGGGGCAAGGTCCTGTTCCTACCCCTCCCACCATTGTCGGACTAAAGACTGGCTCAGCCTCCAGATCCCTCACTACCACATCGATATGGTCTACTTTTTTGGCTTGCTCAGGAAGACAAAGTACATTATCCACCATTACTGAGGAAGGTACATCGGCTATGACGATGGGTAGTTTAACCAGAACGCACTCACCTGTAAAGGCTACCGGAAATAAACCGTTAGGCATGTTTTTACCTCCTTTTAAAGTAATTTATATTTAACCCTTGGCTACGCAAGGAATTCTAATAACATCTCCTACATTCAAGGAATCAGGATCAGTAATTTGTGGATTAACAGCCAAGATGGCCTGAACAGTGGTCCCAAAGCGCTGGGCTAACCTGGCCAAAGTATCACCCCTGGCAATGGTATAATTAAAGGTGGTACCTGGCACACAAACTTCCGGCTCCACTGTTGGAGTAGGAGTTGGTTCAGGAGTGGGCTCAGGTAATATTACCTCGGTAACAACTTGTCGTCTAACAGTCTCAGTTACCCTGGCACAAACTTCTAAGACAGCCTCTAATACCAAATCGCAGCTATCCATCTTAGCATTAGTCCACTCTACATTTACAACAATCTCTACACTGTCGTCGGGACGGGCACCAGGAACATCAATAAATGTCTTAAAGGAAACTTTTCTATGGATCATATGAACTGCTTGATCTTTCTTTAATGCAACATATAGCACCTGGAACTCTACAGTTCCCCGGACCAGTACTTTGTCATTAATTACATTCTTATCCTTAATGGTGATATCACGGATAATTACTTCCTTAACCTTGTCAATATCTGGCTTCTCTGCAGGAGGTTCTTGGGCATCCCTGACAACTACCTGCTTGCAAGCTTCCCCTACAAGGCTTTCAACATCCAAGGTGGCAGTCTTAACAGTTTCGGCACCTATAACCTCTGTAATTACATTGACCTCGCGATCCTCAACCACCCGGGCCCTCACCTTGAGAACGATGGTAACAGATATATTGCAAGCATCTGTATCCGATACATCCGCATCACAAGTTTCGACCATAACGTCAACATAGACGTCCATATCCTGCTCTGCACCTGGGATTTCAATGAATGTATTAAATTTGAAGGTCTGGCTCAAGGTGTGAACTGTCTGGTCATCCTTGAGTGCCGTGTAAACGCATTCCATATCCACTTCGCCATCAATAATTACTTTGTTCCTAATTATTTTAGCGTTGGTTATTTCCACATCACACATGCACTTGTGAACCTTCTCAATATCGGGTTTATCCCTGGGTAGTTCAAATTCCTGGTCGATAAGTACCTGCTTTGTCCGGGAACCAACAACATGCTCCAAAGTCATAACTTCAGATTCACACTCAAAACCTTCTGGACATTCCACCAAGGCGTCAACTTCAACTTCCTCAGTTACCCTTACAGTAACCATTATTACCGCAGCAACATCCCAATCATCGGCACATTTGGGGTCTCTGGTCAGGCTCACATCCTCTACTACAATGTCAACTTCAACTTCCATGCCCGGTCTGGCACCTGGAACATCAACAAAGTCGGTAAAGTCTAGTTCCTCATGAAAGGTGTGAACAGACTGATCCTTCTTAAAGGCCTCGTACATAACTTCCAGCTTTAAAACGCCCTCAACAACTACCTTGTTGGGAATTATGTTTACTTTTTTAAGCCTTCCTACTGCATAGGTTGAAAGGACCCTGTCAACCTCTGGCTTAGCTTCTGGTACAGAGATAGTACCACGCACTATGGTCTGCTCAGTATTTTCAGCGACTACCTCTTGCACCCTGAGCTTCTCTGTTCTCAGCGGCATGGTTGTGGCTCTTTCATAGGTGCGTGATTTGCGGTACCGCGACTTAGACAGTTTCTTCATGGCCATTTATCGTAGCCTCCTTTCAGAATATCTCCTTAATATATATATTGGATTGGCTGGAGAAATGTGCTGAAAATGTGGTCAATCCTTAAGAAAAAGCAAAAAAACAGGAGGAAATATATCCTCCTGCTACCTTATTGTGGTAATTCTTTTCATTTTCCTATTGCTTGCTTGTCTATCCTTGTTATCTAGTCCTTTATATCTCGTTACCTACGGGCAAACATTTGTACCCAGATATAACCATAGCCATTGTAACTTTGGGTAATCCCTACACCCAGTTCATTAAAGTTGGCGTTTAGAATATTGGCCCTGTGTCCAGGGCTGTTCATCCAATCCTTCATCACCTGCTCAGCGGTCCTCTGTCCCATGGCGATATTTTCACCTGCAGCAGTATAGCTTATCCCATATTTTCTCATCATATCAAAGGGTGAGCCATAAGTAGGAGATGTATGGGAAAAGTATTTCTTCTGCAGCATGTCCTGGGCTTTTAGCTGTGCAACCTGGGTTAAATCCTGTTTAGCCACCACGGGCTTTAATCCTTGCTTTGCCCTTTCTACATTCACCAAATCTACCACCTGCTTCTGAAGATCCGTCATAAAAGACTCAGAGGGGGCTGGCTGGGGCGCTGGCTCTGGTGTTGGTGTTGGTGTTGGTGTTGGTGTTGGTGTTGGCTGTGGAGTTGGCTTAGGCGCTGGTTGAGGCGCCGGCTGTACCTGGACATTTTTCTTGGCAGCTAGAAGCTGTACGCATAGCAAACCATTTTTAGTATCAGTAATAACTAACCCTATGCTGTTATACTTGCTATTTAATAGGGACTGACTTGCATACTTTGCTAGTTGCTTATCAACAAGGGTTTTTACGTCTGCGCCGCTAACCATTGTTTGTCCAAGGGAGCTATAGCCACCGTTTACTGCAATCTGATATAGCATAGATTGCCCAGGAATTTGACCAGTTGACTGATAAGATTTTAAATTTTTAGCAGCTTGGGCAGATAAATTAGCATCATAAACTAATGCCGGAAGACCTGCTTTGGTTCTGGCCTGGTTAATTTGCTCTACCATTTTGAGTTCGTCTCCTGCAGCGGCCTGGGCAGGCTGAGGGGACATTAGAGGCAACAGAATTGCCAGCAGGAACAAGGTAGCCAAAAACATAGGTGCTTTTCTTAACCGATAATACATTCTTTTCTCTCCTTTTTGCCTCCGGAGTTAGCTGACGGGTTCGGGCAAGGATAACCCTACTTTTGAAAAAGATTCACCCCAGAATCGGTTCCTCCGTACCCAGTTGTCTAGGATTCGGCTTGTTATTAGCTATACCGGTAAATTCCGGTTAAATAGCCTGTCCTTACTATACACAAAAAATGGGTTATCTTACAAAACCCGTAATCCCTGTAAATATTTTATTATGTATGCTGAATAAGGTTATTGTCGAAATTTCTGGTTTTTTACTCACTATTAAACACCTATACCATACATTACCATGAAACAAAAACCCCGGGCTCAACGTCCCGGGGTTTAAGCATATTTTATAGGTCTATGTTTAATTTGTCCAGTACTGTTTTTATGTGGTTAAAAACTGTAACCTTATCTGAACCGGCAAAGAGAAGACCTACTGCTTTATTGCCCTCTGTGAGCACCAGGGAACCACTGTCTCCCCCCTGGGATTTCATATCTGTAATCACCTGGTCAGAAAAATGGGCTGAGTTTTCATCATCAAGTTTAACGTCCAGGGTGACTGCCACAGCCGTTACCTTCCCCCTGGTGATACCGGTCGTGCGGCCACTTTTAACCACCGGCATTCCCGGTTTTGCCTCAGCAATTCCGTTAACTGGCCCCAGTCCAAGGATCTCCTCGGTAATTAAATCCGGACTCATGGGGCGGGCAACGGCGCAATCCACAATATTAGCTGGGCCGCCCCGTTTAAAAAACTTTAAATCATAGCTGGGTCTGATGGCATGCACAAATACATTAGCCAACCTGGCTGCTCCGTTAGCTATGGGACAAGTGGCAGGGGCTTCCCCCTTTTGCATAGGTATATATCGAACCAGTGTTGCTATGCGGTTATCCTTAGTTCCCCCGTCATACTCTCCAGGTTGAAAAACTGGATCTCCTATTGCGGCTCTCCCATCATTTCCACTGGAAGCATTAGCCAGGATATGGTTGTTTGATAAAATTAGTTTTTCCCCATTATTCCTATCCCTTACAACTGCTCCAAAGGTCCCGGCACTAACCCGATAATGGCCAATACTGAGTCCCGGCTGAGCCGGCCTGCTTACTTTCTTTCTATCCACATCCAGCAGCCTTACCTCGCCAATTTCAATAACATCTGTTTCCAGTCCATTAATTTTAAATGGCACTTGCTGCTCCCTGGAAAGGTTTTCCATGGGCTCTTTCTTTTTGACAAAAACAATAATTGCCGGCTGCTCAGTACGGGTCATTCCCACCTGCTTGTGACCGACTCCCACTCCAACCACATTCCTCATGCTTAATAATTTCCACCTGGCACGGTCCAGGGTTTTGATAAACTTATCCATAAAGGAAATCCCTCCCTAAAAAATCCTAGACCATCTTATGCTGGACTTTTAGGAAGGGCTACCCTTTTAAAATTCTGTTTTCGGCACACCAAGACGGTGTTTACCCCTTGTTTCCACTCCTCCTATACCATCAAAACCAGTGATGGTACTGGAAATAATCTCCCTAATGGCAATGGGATCGTGGATTGAGGTATAGGCAATTTTCTCAACAACAAATACTGGGTCGAAGGCATGAATCAAAACCCTTTTAGGCGAACTAGCAAAATTGGCCCCGGAGCTTAATATTGCCTCATAGCAGGATTGGCAGGCCCCTGCAAATATCACCAGGTCATCCCTGCTCTTTTCGAAGGATCTAGCAATTTTTACTGACTCAATAAAATATTTAGTGTTATGATAATTTTCTATGTCTGTGAAGTCCTTGACTCCTTTTTTTAATCCATCATGCCCGGTAAGTACTAAAATATCGGGGTAGTGCTTTTCTAGTAACTCTTGAACTCTTTTAGGTTGTTCCTTTTCGCTTATTGCATAGCCATAGGCTGGTATGGAGAGATTGCGATAGGTGGTCATGCAGAGCTCCAAGTAATCCTTATCTCCATCTAGGTGAAGTACACTACCGGGCACATCAAAACCCTCGACATTATCACCCTTTTTATCTTCCTTTTTATCTGCCGAGCGCCCCATCATACAATTGCCGTCTGTACATCTTTTTAGCCTCAGTGCTCTTTCCTCAATTCTTCTCCTCATTACCCTATCCATAACTTCAGCATTTTTCCTTAAAGTATTGGTCCAGTAGCTTGCTATCTCTTTAGCATCAATTTTTTCCAGATCATCCACAAGGGCACTGGCATAAAGGCGAATATCAAGCCCCTTGAGATTAGCATACACCTTCCCGTCGTCTCCCCGGAAAACACTCAATACCTTAAAAAACAAATCTCTGCTATATGATTTTCGGGCGACTATATCTCCCTCTTTGATTACAGACAACTATATTCCCCCCTCCCCTAATTTACTTCATCCTATGAATAAGAAGGATTAGTTGTGATTGTTCGTTCAGGGAGGGTTGGATTTTATCAAACTGACTTGTATGCATCATGATTTTTTGATATGATTTTTTTAAAGTGTTCTGCGAAATGGGGGAATTAAAATGTCCAAAGTGGAAAAAGCTGTCTCCTGCTTTGAGCAGGGCTTTCTTTGTTCCCAAGCGGTTTTATCTACCTTCAGTACTGATTTGGGCCTGGACAAAGAAACTGCCCTGAAGGTCTCAGGTGCCTTCGGGGGAGGAATGGCCAGAATGGGAGAGGTCTGTGGAGCGGTAACCGGTGCCTACATGGTCATTGGTCTTAAGTATTCTAGCACAAGGGCTGAAGATAGTGGTTTCAGGGAAAAGACCTACCAACTGGTCAAGCTTTTCAATGATGACTTTAGCTCAAGAAACGGCTCTATTAAATGCAAGGAGCTACTTGGCTGTGATATAAGCACTTCCGAAGGCCTCCAAAGGGCCAGAGATCAAAAATTATTCTCCTCTGTCTGTCCAAATCTGATCCGGGATGCAGCAAATCTTTTGGAGAAAATTCTTTAGAATACAAACGCCACCTGCAATGGTGGCGTTAAACTTTATCTAATAATTTCGGCTACCCCAGGTTTTATCTAATCTAATTCTTATTTAGTATACCTATCCGCAACACTGGAAGCAGCAAAGGAATCAGGCTTTATCTTAGCCTGAAAGCCGCTCCCGGTAACCATCCCCACAACCTCACGAATGAGGTCCTTGGTCTCTCCCTGGTGCCCAACATCAATATGTATCTCTACATTAAACTCTTCCATACCTGTTCTGGCCAGATAATCAGTAATCCTAGCCCCCAGTTCCAAACTCATGGTAGTTTCATAGAAAATCTTTTGACGCAGGCTAATGATTTTACGTTGGCTCAGTTTTCGATAAAAAAACCGGGCCCCCTTTCCCCTTCGGTGGACGATTACTGCCGTAACAAAGCAGGTTTCCCGTCTTACCTGGGAGTCTGTTCCCACCACAATTTTGTAAGATGAGCAGGGAAGTCCCTTGATATAATTTAAGATATCCTCCATCATCTCTTCAAAATTCATTTTCCCCTTTGATGGGCTAGTAAAATCCATATGTGGGCCTCCATGGGCAGTATTCGTTGCGGGTTTAGCCCCTTATGCTCATTTCAAATGTATTAGCCAGTGCAGCAAACTCATCCAACGAAAGGGTCTCACCACGTCTGGTTGGATTTATACCCGTTTCAACCAGCACCTCACTCCATGTTTCCTTACTTGCTAAGCCAGAACCCGTTAATGAATTTATCAGGGTCTTCCTCCTCTGTCCAAAGGCAGCCCTAACAACCTTAAAAAAGGTTTCCTCACTTATCAGGGTAACCGGGGGAACCTTCCTCCGGGTCAAGCGAATTACCGCTGAATCCACCTCCGGGGCCGGGAAGAAAACGGTCTTAGGGACCCTGATAACCACCTCTGGAACGGTGTAGTATTGCACAGCCACACTGAGACTACCATAATCCTTTCCTCCAGGTGAAGCCTGCAGCCTTTCGGCAACCTCCCTTTGCATCATAACCACCAGTATATCCAGATTAAAACCTCCGGTTAGCATATGCATAAGAATTGGTGTAGTTATGTAGTAAGGCAAATTTGCCACCAGTTTATAGGCCTTTCCTTCGGGACCAAATTGTTTGTCAGTTCGGTCAGCGGCCAATTGATCAAAGTTAATTTTCAAGGCATCTCCATGAACCACCTCAGCATTTGGTAAGTGTCCTAAGGTCTCGTCCAAAATGGGGAGTAGATTTTGATCAATCTCCACTGCTAAAACCTTCCCGGCTGATTGGGCAATTCTCCTGGTCAAAACCCCCAGACCCGGTCCAATCTCAAATACCAGATCCTTCTGGGTTAAATGGGCAGCATCAACAATTTTATCTATGATATTAGCATCCAGTAAGAAGTTCTGACCTAAAGCCTTACGTACCTTGAAGCCGTGGCTATTAATGATCTGCCTCACAACAGCGGGCGAAGTTAGTTCACGCAATTATTTACCGTTCCTTCCATACATTTTATACTTATATTATACCCGCTATGTCTAAAAAGCCCCTTTAAAATTCTGTTAGGCCATTAATAATTTTCTGATAAAGCTTAGGATTCTTTCATAGCCTTCCTAAGGGCTGCAACTTTGGCCTGTATATCTGAGTTGCCGACTATCTCCGAGACCAGAGCCATACACCTTGCCCCCTTTCGGGCAACCTCTCCAATATTATGCTCCTTGATACCCCCAATGGCAACAAAGGGTAAATCAATTTTATTAGCCACATATTCTAAATACTCTAATCCCACAGGTGCACATACATCCTTCTTAGTGCCAGTAGGGTATATCGGCCCTACCCCAATGTAGTCCACAGCTTTGCTTTTCTGTGCTTCCATGGCCTGCTCCGGAGAGTGGGTGGAAAGGCCAATTAGCATTTCACTGCCCACTAACTCCCTAACCTTTTCTGGTGGCAGATCCTCTTGCCCTACATGCACTCCATCGGCACCTACGATCATAGCCAGATCAATATCGTCATTTACTATAAAGGTCACACCTGCCTGTGCAGTAAGTTCCCTTATCTTCATGCACTCATGGTATTTTTCCCGGGCCTTTTTATCCTTTTCCCTGTACTGGATTACAGTTATTCCCGCTGCGATCATTTGCTTTACTATTTCAACGTTGCTGCGACCTAAAGATAATTCCTCGGCTGTAATCCCGTAGATATCAGCCTGCAATAATTGAGCTAGGTCCCTTTTGACAGTCATTCTAATCACACCCTTTAGTTCTTTTTCCCAGGAAATAGCTAAGTACTACATCGGCCTGTTTAGCTGCTGCCAAGACCACACCCGGGGCAACCGGGGGACTGTTTTCATCCACTTCTGTAACAAGGTCCCCCACCACAAAAAAATCATCTTTGATTCTATGGGTTTTTATTTGATCCCTTTGGCCCCAACCGGCTAACCCAGAAGCTGCCACCACAAGTTTGCCGCCTCCCAGGTAAGTCTCTACAACTAACCGCTTATATACAGGGCTATCTAACGCCTCAATTACTGCATCACAATCAATAAAAAATTGTGCCACATTGGCAGGTTCAATTTTATTTTCAAATAACTTTATTTCTAGGTCAGGGTTAATATCTAATAAGTTCTTCTTCAGAGCTTCAACCTTTGATTGACCTACCTGACTCATAAAGAAAAATTGTCTGTTTAAATTGCTCATTTCAATTTTGTCAAAATCTACAAGGGTTAGTTTCCTAAAACCACAGCGAACCAGCATTTGGGCACAGTTGGAACCAAGTCCCCCGGCCCCGGCAATACCTATTCTTTTACTCTGTATCAGGGCTAGTCCTTCTTCGCCAAAAAACTTTGTTAAAGCTATCTCCAGCTGTCCCATTATCGGCCCCCTAGATTATTTGCCAATCTTTAAGAACAGGCTGGTAGCCCTGCTCATAAAGCATTTTAATCATGGCCCCCACATCCCTGGGGTCAGAGATATCAAATTGATTAGTGGACGCTTCAGAGTTTGCCCTCCCACCCACAGAGGTACAGGAGCCGGCAGACATTTTAGTTATGCCTAATCTTAACAGATGATCCCTTAAGGAGGCGGATTCCCTGGTGGAAAGGGTAATTCCTCCCCTGGGCATAAAAAGGCGGTAGGCCAAAATATATTGCACCAGGTTTTTATCGGTAACTATAACCCTTGGCTCTAGACCACCCACATGGGGTCTCATCCTAGGGGTAGATAGACTCACCTCTACGGCAGTAAATTTATTTTGCAGATAGTTGGCGTGCAGGCCGGTGAAGAAGGCCTCCTGTCGCCAATCATTGAGTCCCAGCAAGGCCCCAACATTGACCGTCCTAATCCCTGCCCGGCAGGCCCTTTCAGGAGCATTCAGCCTGTAATGGTAATCCCTCTTGGGTCCGGCGGGATGCAGCTCCTTGTAAACCCCTTGGTCATATACCTCCTGGTAAATAGTTAATCCATCAATCCCTGAAGATATTAACTCCTCATATTCTTCCTCTTCCAAGGGATATATCTCAATACCTATTGATGAAAAATACTTTTTCAATATTTCCACACAGGACTTGATATATGCTACAGGGGAGTGCTTCCTGGATTCACCGGTGAGAATTAGTATATGCTTTAATCCTGTGGCTGCTATAGCCCTTGCCTCTGCTTCCACTTCCTCAAGGGAAAGGCTGGCCCTCTTAATGTGGTTTTGAAGTGCAAAACCACAGTAAAGGCAGCTGTTAACACAATAATTAGCTAAATATATAGGAGTATAAAGCAAAATTGACCTACCAAAGTGCTGAATAGTTAATCGATGTGCCCGCCAGGCCATTTCTTCTAGGTGTGCTTCCGCAGCAGGTGAAAGGAGTGCCAGGTAATCTAACTCTGAGAGGCGCCCCTTATTTATTATTCTCTTAATACTTTGACCGGAAAGGCTTTTAAAATAGCCCTGGTAATCAAATTCCTTATACTCTTGTATCCTTTGAGAATAGCTCAATGGCCTTTCCTCCTTTACCCGCCGGATTTCTTAAGTATGCAAAAAGCCAGTTAAGGGTGATGAGGCACTGGCATACTCAGAGGTGGCCCCAGGTCCTGCCAAAAAGGCCGCCCGCCCTGCCTCCACCGCTAGCCCAAAGGCCCGGGCCATAATTATCGGCTCCCTGGCTGTGGCCACGGCAGTATTAACCAGCACCGCTGCCGCACCCATCTCCATTGCCTCGGCAGCCTCAGAAGGTCGTCCTATCCCCGCATCTACAATTATGGGTAGGGATATTTCTTCAATTAATATCCGTATCAACTCACTTGTTTTCAGTCCTCGGTTACTACCAATTGGCGCTCCAAGGGGCATAACAGCAGCCGCTCCAACCTTTTCCAGCTCCTTAGCCACCATTAAATCCGGGCTCATATAGGGAAATACCTGAAAACCCTCTGCTGCCAAAACCTCGGTAGCCTTTATGGTTTCATAGTTATCGGGCAAAAGATAACGGTTATCGGAAATTACTTCAATTTTTACCCAATCTCCACAACCTGCGGCCCTGCCCAAACGGGCAATCCTAATGGCTTCCTGGGCATTCCTGGCTCCCGAGGTATTAGGCATCAGGACTACATCCTTGGGTATATACTTTAAAATGTTCTCTTCCTCAAAATCTGTGTCCACACGTCTGATGGCCACCGTTAATACCTGGGAGCCTGAGGCTTCCATTATCTGAGGGATTACCCTGTTAGATGGGTATTTGCCTGTCCCCAAAAAGAGCCGGCTGTCTATCTCTTTACCACCCACTGAAAATGTATCCTTCACGTCCCTAGCCCCCTCCCACAAATCTTAAAATTTCTAGCTGATCATTTTCCTTCAACAAAATACTGCTCCAGCGTTCTCGCTTAACCACTTGTAAATTATGCTCCACAATTATCGTGTCCGGTCTTAATCCTCTTTGCTCAATTAAATTCTCTATACTCATTCCCTCAGCTAGGATGAGTTCTTTTCCATTTAGAACAATATTCATCTGCACTCCTCCCTTTGCAGCCATGCAATAATGTCCCGGAAGGTATCATATGGTTTAAAGCTTATATCATTTTTAATACAGTAATCCTTGAGCTTTCCCTTGGCAAAAACCAGTTCACAATGGGAGGCAGGGCAAAAATCTGACATGCCATCGCCAATGTAAACCCTCTTTATCCCAGGGTGGGATAATCTCTTTAATAGCTCAGTCTTACAGGTCCCACATCTACCGCAGCGATTATTAAAATAAGGAAATTCAGCCAAGAATTCATCTATATAATTAAGTGTATTGGAGTAGAAGGGCATCTCCAACTTTTTCTTTTCTAAGACTCCCTTAATGATCATGTCATAACCATCACTTAGCACTGTTACTGAAAAATCATTAGCTTTGCATAGACCTAGAAAGGTAGCAAAATACGGGTCCACTTCTACATCCTTTACTAGAACCTTAATGGCATCCCTGGCTAGGTTCATTTCTTTGAAAAGAAGTCTGGAACATTCAGGGGTGGAAATCTGCTTCCTTTCCCATAGATCGTTAATTTGTTGTAATTTGGGGTTGTTATTACCCTCAATCAACATGTCACAGGTATCCTTAACGGTGATTGTTCCGTCAAAATCCACAAAAAAGATATATTTCAAAAAAATTTCCCCTAGTATTTTTTTACTGGCAAAACTAGCAGGATTCAGTCTCTTTACCCAAATACTCTGCAACTACCTTCATGGCGCAAAAATCACCACACATGGAGCAAGCTTCATGGTTTTCGGGATTGCGTTCCTTCCTTATCCTGGCAGCCTTCTTAGGATCCAGGGCTAACTCAATTTGTTTCTCCCAATCTAGATTTTTCCTGGCCCTGGCCATTTCATTATCCCACTCCATGGCTCCCGGTATGCCCTTCACCAAATCTGCCGCATGGGCAGCCAGTCGGGAAGCCATAATCCCTTCCCTGACATCATCCATATTGGGTAATCCCAGGTGTTCCGCGGGAGTTACATAGCAGAGGAAGTCTGCCCCGGCTGCTGCTGCCACAGTGCCTCCAATGGCGGCAGTTATATGATCATAACCTGGTGCTACATCCGTAACCAGGGGACCAAGCACATAGAAGGGGGCCCCTTTGCAAAGGGTTTTTTGGATTTGTATATTGGCAGCTATTTGGTCTAAGGGTACATGGCCGGGGCCTTCCACCATGGCCTGAACCCCTTTAGCCCTGGCCCTGTCCACCAATTCACCTAAAACAATGAGCTCTTGAATCTGGGATCTGTCGGTGGCATCTGCTAAACACCCTGGCCGCAAGCCATCCCCCAGGCTTAGGGTTACATCGTATTTTAAGCAAATATCCAGCAGCCTGTCATACTGTTCATACAATGGATTTTCCAGACCATGATGGAGCATCCACCCGGTCAAAAAGGAACCTCCCCGGCTCACTATGTCGGTAATACGGGTCTGTTGCTTCAATCTTCCAAGGACTTCTAAAGTTACGCCACAGTGAACTGTGATAAAGTCCACCCCATCAGCACAATGCCTCTCCACCACTTCAAACAAATCTTCCCCGGACATACTAATCATACTGCCACGCTTTTCCCGGTTTTCTAAAAAGGCCTGATAAATAGGTACTGTTCCAACGGCTATGGTGCTTTCCTCAATAATCCTCTTACGACCCTTGTCGATTTCTCCGCCGGTACTTAGATCCATCACCGCATGGGCACCGGCCTCCAGGACTACTTGAAGTTTATCTAATTCCCTTTCTATATCGGGAAAACTGGTAGAAGTGCCGATATTGGCATTTACCTTGGTGCTTAGACCCTTTCCAAAGCCAATTGGATCTAAGCTTTTATGATTGATATTGGCGGGTATGACGATGGTTCCTGCGGCAACTCCCTCCCTAACAAACTCGGGGCTTACCTTTTCCTTCTCGGCTACCCGGCGCATGGCGGGAGTGATTTCTCCCCGTCTGGCTGCTAATAATTGTGTCATATAAATTCCTCCAGTCATTAATCTAATAATCCTGCCTTTTCATAAAGCTCATGAAAATGATTGGTTGGCCCTACTCCCCGCCCTATGGGAAAGGAATGGGCAATGGCTCTATGGATATATTTTTTCGCTCCCTCAATGGCCTCAGTCATGGTTAATCCCCTGGCCAGGTAAGCTGCTATGGCTGATGAAAAAGTGCACCCGGTTCCGTGGGTATTGGTGGTTGCCACCCTCTCGCCGGAAAACTGCAAGAATTGTTTACCGTCATAGAGCACATCTATTGCCGGGCCTTCCATGTGCCCTCCCTTGACGATTACATTCTTGGCCCCCTTGTTATAAATCTCCACCGCAGCCCCCTTCATATCTTCCAGAGTGGTGATTGTACCCCCAACAATAACCTCAGCCTCGGGAATATTTGGAGTTACTACTGTGGCCAGGGGAAACAGCACCTTTACCAAAGTCTCACAGGCCTCGGGTCTTAGCAGGTTGCACCTGCTTTTAGATACCATAACCGGATCTATCACAATATTTACCGCCCTATGCCTGGCTAAGCAATTGCCGATGGTGGTAATGATTTCTGCACTGGAGACCATCCCCACCTTAACTGCATGAACTTTAATATCCTCAAAAATGCAATTTATTTGAGCCGCAACCATTTCAGGGTCCATTTCCCGAACCATCACTACACCTGTTGTATTTTGAGCAGTGACGGCAGTAATAACACTCATTCCATATGTACCAAGGGCACTAAAGGTTTTCAAGTCTGCCTGTATCCCTGCACCACCACAGGAATCAGATCCGGCCACTGTTAATACATGCTTCATGCTTCCCCTCCGTTGGTGTTTTTTAGGAAAAATAAAAAGGCGTCCTCTAAAAAAATAAAGAACACCAAAATAACGCTTACTCTACCTCCCTGCGCTGGTATTATCCAGATCAGGTAATAAGGGTCAGGTCTTAACCTTTCTCAGCAGAATCGCTCCCCTGGTGTTAATTATTAATTTATTCTCTACTATTTTACCACCTAATCAGGAAAAAAGAAACTTCTCTAGTCTAGCCCAGTTGTTTTAATATTTCCCGACAGAAGGCCGGTAAATCATCAGGTACCCTGGATGTGATTAAATTGCCGTCAACAACCACTTCCTGGTTTATGTACTCTGCTCCCGCGTTAACTAGGTCGTCCTTGATCATTATGCAGGCCGTAGCCTTTTTGCCCTTCAACACTCCAGCCGAAGCAAGTACCCAGCCGGCATGACAGATCGAGGCCACAACCTTGCCGGAGCTTAACATCTCCTGCACTATTCTGAGCATGTTTTTGTCAATGCGCATTTTATCAGGAGCAAAGCCACCTGGAATGATTACCGCTGCATAATCTTCCGTTTTAACCTGCTCAGAGGAAATATCTGCCTTAGCAGGCATGCCAAACTTACTATTAAATACCTCAGTCCTGCCCGTTCCTACAATAACAACTTCAAAACCTGCTTCCTGCATCCTATAGTAGGGATACCAGAATTCCAAATCATTGTATAGATCCTCAACAAATAAGGCAACCTTATTGCCCATTACTCATCACCTCACATTTTATACTAATAAACAGTAGTACCCCATGGCAAATTGAAACATACACCTCTCCTTCAGTAATTTCATTACTTACGGCATAGGGCTTCCCTAACTCTAGGGCTGAATTCTGAAGGGGCCACCTAAGTCCCCTGGAAGTAATCCCCTTCACCATTGAAGTAAGGGGTAGCAGTGAAACTATATCACCTGGATGCCCTTTATAGGTTGCCGGGGCTTTAGGTGTAATCACTGTTATGAAATGGCTATCAGAGATTATCTTAACCTCTAGTCCTTTTAGGGCCAAGGGAACCAACAAATGAATAGCTGCCAGTGTATGATCCAATCTATCCCCTGTGCAGCCAAGAAAGGTAAGGGATGTTGCTCCTTGGCTTATCCCCTGGGCAATGGCTAATTCCGTGTCCATTTGATCCTTATCCCTGGGATACCTCATAATCTGGGCTCCCTTTAACTCTAACTGTTCCAATATTTTTGGACTTGCTGAATCCATATCTCCGATTACCAATTGTGGAATTATCCCCAATCCCGGTGTATGGTTAACTCCACCGTCCGCGCAGATAATAATTTCCTTTCCGGTAAAGAGATACTTATACTGTTGGTAGTCCTTTATCTCCCCATTGGCCAATATAATGCAATTCATTTACACACCTCAAAATCCTGGATTTATTTATCCCAGGGTACTGATAAAATATCATGAACAAACCCTTAAATCAAGTAAAGTAAAAAAAATAGGGGCATCCCCCTAATCCAAGACATATACCTTAGTTTTTCTTACTCCCCAGTTTACCGCTTGCTCATTGGTCTCATAGAACAAATCAATACGATTGCCTTTTATTGAGCCTCCTGTGTCTAAGGCCGTGGCCTTACCATAACCTTCAATATATAACCTGGTGCCTAGGGGAATCACCTTTGGGTCCACTGCCGCCACTCCAGGGGCCGGTGGTATACCGGTGGCAGTGTTATATCCGGTATAAGTATAGGCAGTTGCTAACATATCTTTAGCCTCAGAGAACCTTAGGGTTTGTCCACCCCTGCTAATGGTGTCTTGGGTTCCGTAGTGGATTAGGCCATTCTCCGCACCAGTTATAGTTTCCCTAGCTACACAGGTTCGTGAAACCTCTTCACCATCCTCATAACGAATTTGCCAGGTTTGCTGCTCCAAGCCTTCTTTGCCATTCCTTATATTTTGGGTGATCCCCTTAGCAAGATTAGGGTTTGCTACTCGATTCACCGAAAAGGCAATGGGGGCTTCCAGATGCTCGGTTTTTATATCAACTCTGGTTACTTTAATAGCCATATCCCTCGTAATCAGAGCGGATAATGCAGGATTAACCAGATCATTCCTGTTTAGATTGATACCTAGCTCATCTAATACTTGCCGGACATCTTTACCCTTTGTCTTAGTATTCATGGTTTTTCCGTCAACCGAAACTGTCACCGGCTTTTGTCCCAAAATAGTTTCTAGGACATAGCCGGATGCATTGGTGGTAATATTTAATCTTTCGGACCACCAGGCATAGCCAAAAACTGCTGTTACCATAATTAATAAAATAAAAACTCCCACAAAGCCAGCCAATGCTGCCCTTTTGCCTGATTGCTTTCTTTTTGTAACAGCTATTTCCCCCTGCTTGGGACGCGGGGGCCATTCCACCGGACACCAATCCATTATATTTACCTCCTTACATTCATAGCTGTCAGGTAATTACATTTATGTATTTCCATTACTTATTTATTCTCCCATAAGATTAATCTGTCCTCCCCAAAAATTCAGTCAAATTCTTCCTACAAACAACAGACGGCGGCATAATATTTGCCACCGTCACCCTTTATTTTTATACTTTTATTCCATAATATGAACCTTTACCGTACGTCTACCCCAGGAAATAGCCTCTTGCTGTGTTTCAAAGAAAACGTCGATACGGTTACCCTTTATGTCGCCACCTGTATCCATAGCCACCGCAGGACCATAGTTTTCGACAAAAAGTTTTGTTCCAAGGGGAATAACCCTAGGATCGACGGAAACAACTCCTTTGTAAGGTGTAACGCCGGTAGCAGTTCGATAGCCGGTATGGGTATAGGCAGTGGAGCCCGCTGTGATTACCTTCTCTACCTGACCCTCCATACTTTCTGGTAGTGTTGTTCGTACCTGGCTGCGGGATACTGTTACTGCGGGGCCCATAGCAACTATCATGGGCTGAGGCTCCCGGATAATTTCCCGGCCCACTTCCTCCCTTTTAACCTCTTGGCCATCCTGATATGTGGCCAAATAATGACTTCTGCTAACTCCACATTTCCCGTACTGAACTACCTGTTGCTGGCCTGGTATAAGCTTTCGGTCGGTTTTTCTTTCCAGCTTAAATTCAATCAGTTGGTCTGAATAAATCCCCTCTTGAACAACTCTCTTGACAATAATTTCTTGCTCGTTGACTACAGGGGTATCCAATGGCGGGTAAACAATATCAGCTCCCCTTAGGGTTACCTTGGCCTTATTCAAAGCATCTCCTACACTTCCCCCAAATTGCATTACGGGATATTTTCGGTTATCTGCCTGAATAACAATATGTTTTCCCCAAACCATACAGCTGGCTATAAAGGAAAAACTAACCACAAGCAATCCTAAAAGGATCCGGTAAGCTGAGTCTTTGGAAATTGTACTCCCCCCCTCGAAATAGTTATTGAAGTAACCTAATATACTATATTCGGTAGCGAGGTAAAAAATTCCAAATTGTTATGTCAATACCATCTGGATAATATAACCAACCCATAACAACGCTAGGACTAGCTTCATTTAGACAACTTTTGAATATACTATACCACCCGGTCAACCGGATCATAGCCCGGGCTTGACCACAAACTATTAGAAGGAGGTATTGGCATATGCCAAACGGCAACTTTTGCCAGTTGGTTAAACTACATGTAGTAGTTGGCGAACAAGTGGCTTCCCTTACGGTGGAAAACGTGACTTGCCCGGATGAGCAGGTGAAAAAGGTAGACCATATCGATGTGGTGGTACGTGATTTAGAGGCATCCCCGGTATTTACCAGTCCAATGGCCGGCGAATCAATTGGCCCTATGGACACAGTGCATTTTTACGATCCCACCTATACCCGTCCATCCCTGCTCAGGAGGATTGTTGTAACCGGAACCATCCACAAGCAGGTATATTATGTTAATAAACATGATGATGTAAGACATATGCCCGAAGATATTCCCTTTACCCGGACCATTAATTTCACTCCTCCTATCCCGGTTTTAAATCCCAACAATGTAGAAATCGACTTCCGCAACGTAGATATCGACCTGTCAGCGGATTTAATGGGTAGAAATAAAATTCGCCAGATAGCCACAGTTTCTTTCCTGTTGAAGGTAATGGAGACCCGCCAGATCTGGGCAGTAATTTGCACCCCGCCCGATCCCGACAATGGCCCTGTGCTTGGTATTGAAGAGGAAACCTTTGAGGAGTGGATTGGTGATTGCCCGGCCTTTTGGGATTGCATAAATGTTTCCCCCAGCCCTGACGGTAGAACAGGTCTAGCCGCAGCCCTTGGCACCTGCACCACTTTACCGGCCAGCTTGGTCAGAACAGTTCCCGGCATTGTGGCCGGAACCACCTATGAGTTGGGCTTCTGGGCAAGGTCCATCAAGGTCTCCGCCCAGGTCTGTGAATTCACACTGGTTGCCCAACAGATGTTCCTGGACGCAGCTGGAAATGTCCTAACCACCGCTGAACAAACAATAACATCTAACCAATTAAATGATACTTACCGCCAGTTTAGATTTACCGGCACCGCTCCAGAGGGCACTAACTCTGTCATGATCAGCTTTGTATTCACACCCCAGCCTTGGAACGGCTGCTCCGCTTTGATTGATGATGTCACTTACGGTCCGGTGCTCTAGACTATTAGGTAAGGGTTCCAAATTTTATATCTAGTCTTAAAAGGGCAGTGCTTATGGGCCTGTGATAACTAATAGGTTGAAATATTTGAGGTCCTGTACTTAAGTACAGGACCCCTTGGCATTACCTTTAAATTTAGCATTTGGATATTATAGCATGGCAGTTTAGGCTATAGAATAGCTATTGCTCTGGCTGGTGCTCCGTCCGCATGTTTGGTTTTGATAGGTAAACAGCAAAAAGTTAATTTTACTCCTATCAATTCTTGTAGATTGGTTAGATTTTCAATTACCAGCACATCATTCCCCAGTAGTATCCTATGGATTGGTAAGGTAAGTGTGTCTTTTACAGCGTCCACAGAAATAGCATCTATGCAGACACCCTTTAGCCCTAAGGAAACCAGCCATTTGGCAGCCTCGGCAGTTAGAACGGGAAAGTCCTTGAAATATTCCTCAGTCCCCCAGTGTTGATCCCAGCCGGTATATAATATGACAAATCTTACCTGTTGCAATTCTGCACGCAACGGAGTAAGGTGGGCAAGGCTTATTTCCTTTGACCGTGACACATCAATTACCATGGCGGGGCCTAAAAAATACTCGGTGCCAAATAAGTCCAAGGTTTTCCCCCCACTGATAATATGGGCCGGACTATCAATATGGGTTCCCGTATGGGAGTATAAGTTTAATTCTGTTTCAACAAAGCCTTCTTGCTCCAAACTACAAATGGGTTTGAACTCCGGCGGCTTCGTACCGGGGTAAACCGGCATGTTTGGTAAAATTAGATGGGTTAAGTCAATACTTCTCAAATGCTACCCTTCTCCCTAGTACTCAATACCCTTTTGGGCAGGAATATTTTCTTTATATGGATGTTTTATTTCCTTCATTTCCGTAACTAAATCGGCAAGAGCTATTATTTCAGAAGGGGCATCCCTGCCGGTGAGAACTAGGTGGAGTTCCTCAGGCTTATTTTTTATCAGATTGACCACCTGGTCTAATTCCACCAAACCGTATTTTAATGCATATAATATTTCATCCAATATAAGGATATGAAAACCTTCTGCCATGGTTTGCATGGCCTGTTTAATGGCTTCTTTAGCCTTTTCCTTTTGTTTGTTAACTGCTGCCGGATCATTAAAATTAATGAAACCTAGCCCTAGGGGTCTAATCTCTATACCCCGGTTCAATTTCTCTGCCGCCAGATGTTCCCCACAAATCTGCCCTTTAATAAATTGCAGCACCAGGACCTTCATTTCGTGACCCCAGGCCCGCAGGGCCAAACCAAGGGCGGCAGTGGTTTTCCCTTTACCGTTGCCGGTAAAAACAATTACTAATCCTCTCTCTTTACCCACCATTACCCCTCCGTCCTTATTGGGTCTAAACCGGAAAGTTTAAAGAGTCTAATGGTGTTGGCTGCTGTTAATGCCGCCACTTCCTCAGTTTCCATATCCCTTAATTTTGCAATATGTTCGGCCACAAGGCTAACATAGGCAGGCTCATTTCTCTTACCCCTATGGGGAACCGGGGTCAGGTAAGGACAATCTGTCTCAACCAGAAGCCTATCAATGGGAACTTTCACCGCTATATCCTTTAATTTACCGGCATTGGCAAAGGTGACAGGGCCGGCCAGGGAAATGTAAAGCCCCATTTTAATACAATCCCTGGCCACCTCCCAACTGGCAGAAAAGCAATGCATAACGCCCCCTCCAGTGTAAGGGGCATACTTGCCGAGAAGCTGCATAATATCTCCGTGGGCATCTCGGTTGTGCACTATAAAGGGCAGACCAGTTTTTTTAGCGAGTTCTAACTGCTGCTCAAAAATTCGCTGTTGCACGTCCCTGGGAGATAGATCGTAATAGTAATCAAGTCCAATTTCCCCAATGGCCACAACCCTTGGGTGCTCTATCATTTGTGCTAACTCTTCCAGGTAATTTTCCGGTACATCCTTAGCGTCATGGGGATGAACTCCTACCGCCGCAAAAATAAAAGGGTATTGTTCTGCCAGGGTAATGGATCTACGGGAAGATTCTAAATCATAGCCTACATTGACTACCGCAGTAAGCTGGTCCCGGCACCTGGCCAGCACCTCTTCCCGATCTTCATTAAACCTTTCATTATCCAAGTGGACGTGGGAATCTATAAGCAAATTAAAGCACCCCTTCACTTTGCGTGCCTATTCTTGTTCCAGGCTCTTTAAATCAATTCTCGGGAAAAGCACCTCTCCCCGTTTTACAGTGGTTCCAGCTGGCAAACTGGCCCAGCGCAGGCTTTCCCAGCTTTGCAGTTCAGACTTATCAGCAATGCCCAACTGGGGCCACACTCTACCTGGCAAATTAGGCATAAAGGGGCTGGCCATAATGGTAGTGAAGCGAATAACCTCAGCAACATTGTACAAAACGGTGTTTAACCTTTCATGTTGTTCCCCTTTAGCCAGGGACCAGGGAGCAGTTTCTTCCAAATATTTGTTAGCCCGACCTACAACCTGCCAGATGGTGGCCAGAGCGTTAGCCAGGTCACACTTTGACATATACTCCTCTACTTTAGCCGGTGCGCTTACAGCAAGGTCAATGAGTTCAGCGTCTGGTCCTTCCGGTGCACCCGGGGACTGCAGTACCCCCCCTTGATATTTTTCCATCATGGTGGCGGACCGGGACAAAAGATTCCCATAGTCATTGGCTAAATCCATGTTAACCCGTTTAACCAGGGCTTCTTCAGAATATATCCCATCTGCCCCCAGGGGTAGCTCCCTAAGCAAAAAATACCGAACGGCATCCACACCGTATTTATCTGCTAATACGTGGGGATCTACCACATTCCCTTTAGATTTTGACATTTTACCGCTGTCCAGCATCCACCAGCCATGGCCAATGACTTTCTTAGGCAGAGGTAAATCCAAGGCCATCAGCATAATGGGCCAGATAATTGTATGGAATCGAACGATGTCCTTGCCTACCAGGTGGATATCAGCCGGCCAAAACTTTTTATAAAGGCTGTCGTCCCCTTGCCCATAGCCAAGGGCAGATATATAGTTTGTCAGGGCGTCTACCCAAACATAAACCACATGTTTAGGGTCAAAGGGTACTTTAATTCCCCAATCGAAGGTTGTTCTAGAAACACATAGATCCTCTAACCCTTGCTTCACAAAACTAATCATCTCATTGCGCCTTGAGGTGGGCTGAATGAACTCGGGATTTTCCTCGATAAACTTCATCCATCTGTCTGCGTAATTTGACTGACGGAAAAAATAACTCTCCTCCCGAACTTTTTCTACGTCCCTCTGGCAGTCAGGGCATTTTCCTTCGGCCAGCTGATATTCGGTAAAAAAGGTTTCACAGGGAGTACAGTACCAGCCTTCATACTCGGCTTTATAAATATCTCCTTGCTCATAAAGCTGTTGAAATATTTTCTGTACTACAATACGGTGACGTTCATCGGTGGTGCGAATAAAGTCATCGTAACTTACGTCCAGTCTTTCCCACAGCCTTTTAAAACCATCTACAATTTTATCCACATATTCTTTGGGTGTTTGGTTGTTTGCCTGGGCTGCCCTCTCAATTTTTTGACCATGCTCGTCTGACCCAGTTAAAAACCAAACATCATAACCTGTCAGGCGCTTGTAACGGGCCATGGAATCCGAGGCAACGGTGGAATAGGCGTGGCCAATATGCAGATTATCACTTGGATAGTAAATTGGGGTTGTAATATAAAAACTTGGCTTTTGCATCAAAACACTCATCCTTTCTAAGTTGCAATTCTATTCAAGAACAAAAATAAAAACCCCACCCCCTCTAAAATACAGGGGCGGGGTATCTTTTCCGCGGTACCACCCTGATTCACTGCAGCCTCACGGCAACAGCCTCAGTCAGTGCATATAGCTGCACTAATTACGCTTTAACGGTGCAAACCGTCCGGCCCTAATGGGTTTTTTACCTTCGAACCGGAAGCTCCTGGACCATGTTCAAGGGAATTCCCTGCGGGGCTTCCACCTTATCCCCACTCTCTGTTAGGTTATCTCCACTTTACTCTTCCCGTCATTGCCTATATCCTATTATATTAAATTATATTGTTTTTCAACAACGATTTTAACTAACATTGATTTACCTGTCAAGGGTTCCCCATTATGGTAAATTTTATTCCATTTTTCGTAAAAAATAAAAGTAAAATATTGACTGTTTCGGTTATCACTGGTATGATTAACTGTAGTAAAATCTGGTTTCTTGTCGAATGTCATTCAGGGAGGGGAAGCGGTTTGAAATCCACAGGTATTGTTCGAAAGGTGGACGAGCTGGGTCGGGTGGTTATCCCCATTGAGTTGCGTCGTACATTGGGCATAGATGAGAAGGACGCCCTAGAAATTTACGTCGACAACGAAAAGATCATTTTGCGCAAGTATGAGCCCGCCTGTGTGTTCTGCGGGAACGCATCGGACGTGCAGCATTACAAAGGCAAAATGGTTTGTCGCCAGTGCGCAATTGCCATGGGCGAAAGTGTAAAAGAAGAAAAGGTTGTTTAACAGAAAGGCGCGTATGTTCGCGCCTTTCATATTTTCCAAATACTATCCTTTGTTATGAATGTGACTATATACATCCCTCTTGGGAACACCCCTCAGTTTGGCAACCTCTTTGATTGCTTCCTTTAAGCTAACCCCTCGTTCCTCTATTTGCTGAACATGTTCCTCCAGGGAAAGTTCATTCCATTGCTCCCGAGCCTCATCTGCCTGTTCCTCTTTGCTGCCCTCCAGTATAAGGGTTATCTCACCCCTTGGGTGCTTCTGTTTATAATAATCCAGTAATTCTGATAAGCTGCCTCTCTTAAATTCTTCATGAACCTTTGTCAATTCCCTGGCTACAGCACATTGCCTATCTCCAAACTCCTTATATGCATCTTCCAGGGTGTCTGTTAATCTATGGGGAGATTCATAAAAAATGATGGTTCTTTTCTCATTTTTTAGTGACTGAAGCTGCTTTCGCCTTGCCTTCTTTTGATTTGAGAGAAATCCCTCGAAGGCAAACCTGTGCGTGGGTAAGCCTGATGCCACGAGGGCAGCCAAACCTGCCGAGGGTCCCGGCAGGGGGATTACTTCTATATCCTTATCCAACGCCTGCCTAACCAGCTCTGCTCCTGGATCTGAAATGCCAGGTAAACCGGCATCGGAAACCAACGCAATACTTTGGCCCTGCTGTAGCCGTTCAATAATTTGCTGTCCCTTAGATTCGCTGCTGTGGGAATGATAGCTTGTTAGAGGTGTGTGAATATCAAAATGACTCAGCAGCTTTCTAGTATGTCTGGTATCCTCTGCGGCAATACAGTCCACCTCTTTAAGGATTCGCAATACCCTCAAGGTAATATCTTCAAGATTGCCTATAGGTGTTGCACATAGGTAGAGAATTCCTGAACCATTAGCTCTGATCATGTTGTTCCCCTCTGCTCATTAGGGCAAAGCAAAACAGACATTCCCCTTCCCTTCCTTTGCCAAAGTAAAGGTTGCATATATGAAAACCCTTATCATATAACTCCCAAAGGTTACGGGCACCTGGCTTTCTTTCTGTTTTGGTCTCCTGTTCGTCACCCAGATACATAGCTGCTATCTCTCGCCTCAGTCGGGCATTCTCATCTTCCAATTCCTTTACATCTTGCTTTAATCGGTCTACTTCATCACAAATTTGACGAAGTGCCTGTTCCAGGCGGTTAATTCTGCCGGGCAGGGCAACCACAGTTACATTCACCTCGTCCTTGCTTTATTTTTAACTCACTCAAAGGATATTCCCTTACAGCCTTACTTTCCTGAAGCTCAACACTGACAGTGTTTCTAAAAATGTTGATACCAACTATTTTACCATCGCCTTCTGGAGCTTTCACCTGGGTTCCTATATCTGGATATCCACTTTTAGCTTCTTCATAAACATCATTTTCATATTTTAAACAACACATTAAACGACCACAAATACCGGATATTTTAGTCGGATTTAAAGATAGATTCTGTTCCTTAGCCATACGAATGGAAACAGGAGCAAAATCCGCAAGCCAGGAGGCACAGCACAATTCCCTGCCACAGCATCCCAGTCCACCAATCATTTTAGCCTCATCACGTACTCCAATCTGGCGCAGCTCAATACGTGTTCTAAAGATGGCGGCTAAATCCTTCACCAGTTCCCTGAAGTCTATACGACCGTCAGCAGTAAAGTAAAAAATAATTTTATTGCCGTCAAAAGTTTGCTCAACACTAATAAGCTTCATAGGCAATGCATGGGCAGCAATCTTTTCTACTGCCACCTGAAAGGCGGTTTTTTCCTTTTCTCTGTTCGCCTCCACCTGCTGGTGATCCTCCGGGGTGGCTTTCCTCAGAACCTGCTTCAGGGGGGCAACCACTTCTTCATCGGGAACATCTTTGGCAGCTACCACCACCTCACCGAATTCAACCCCCCGGGTAGTTTCCACAACCACATGGTCACCCTTCTCCAATACAATCTCCCCCGGGTCAAAGTAATAAACTTTACCCGCTGTTTTAAATCTTATTCCCACAACTCTAACTGGCATTAAATAATCCTCCGTAGGACTGTATTTTCAACATCAAGACCTCTAATGTCAGGCGAGGGTTGGCATTTGCCAATATTTTTTCCCTTGCCTCCTTGATTTCTTCCACAATAGACATTAATTTGGCTGGGCCATACCTTAAAGAATGTTCGGCCAGTTCTTCAACCATGTCTTGATTAATTAGCATTTTTTTATCCGATGTATAATTATAGACTAACATATCCCTAAACAACAACATCATTATCTCTAAACTATCCCCTGCATTATTCCCATCGGTGGCTAGCTCTTCAGCCAAGACTAAGGCCCGGCTATTACCCATGCTGGGTAGTTCACCTACTATTTGCCATATTTTCAGACGTATTTGATTACCTTCCTCATTGCTGGCCAGCTTTAGGGCCCTTTCTACACTGCCCCCTGCCATGGGGGCAAATTCTGCAGCCTTGTCAGGTTCTATGGCAAAGCTATTAGCCAAAATATGGGCAACCTCTCCGCTGCTTAGGGCATGAAATTGAAAGGTCAGGCAGCGAGAAAGAACTGTTGTCAGCAGCAAATTGGGATGGTTACTCAGCAATATGAACAGAGTCTGCCCCACAGGTTCCTCAAGGGTTTTTAAAAAACAGTTGGCCGCCTCCTGGGTCATGGCATCGGCCTTCTCAATTATAAATACTTGCCTGGGTGCCTGGTAAGGCCTGTACTGTACCTGCTTTAACAACTCTCTTATCTGCTCAATTTTTAATGTTACCCCGGTTGGTTGTATTAGATGCAGATCCGGGTGATTGCCCGCCTCCGTCTGGCGGCATGACCGACATTCACCACACAAATCACCATCCCTGGGATCTTCGCAAAGTAAGACCCGGGCAAAGGCACCGGCCACAGTTTTTTTGCCAACACCAGGGGGCCCGGCAAAAAGATAGGCATGGGCCAGCTTATCCCGCTTAATAGAGTTCCTAAGGGTCTGTAATATCTCCTTGTGTCCAATTATATCCATTAATTTAGACACTTAACAATCCACCTACCGCTGCAGTTATTTCTCCATGCAAAACATCCACAGGATCTCTGGCATTAAGGATTAGGTAATTATTACTTTTTTTGCTTAACTCAATGTATCCCGCCCGAACCTTCCTATGAAAGTCAAGGGCCTCACTTTCCAAACGATCCGCCGGTCTGGACTTCCTTGATCGGGCTAGTCCCTCTTCTGGTGCTAAATCAAGCAATATGGTCAAATCAGGTTTTAAATCTCCCGTTCCCAATCGGTTAATGTTAACTAAAAAATCTAACTCCATGCCGCGACCATAACCCTGATAAGCTAAACTTGAATCAATATACCGATCACATAAAACAATCGTGCCCAGCTCCAATTTTGGACGAATTATCTGGGCTACCAGTTGAGCCCTGGCAGCGGCATAAAGCAGCGCCTCTGTTCTCTCACGCATTTCGGAAAAGTCCGGATCAAGAAGTATTTCCCTGATCTTCTCACCAACACGGGTACCTCCTGGTTCCCTGGTGGTATAGGTTTCAATACCACTGCTCTGAAAGTATTTATTTAAAAGGTCCAATTGGGTACTTTTCCCTGAACCGTCCACCCCTTCAAAGACGACGAAAATTCCCTTTTGCATATTTCCTCCTTAACCACCTAGATTATGACAGTAAGGGTTTTGAGACTAGTGTCTGAGGGTCCCTGTAAGTGAAAGCTATGCTCCCTCACTTCCCGTAGATACTCAAGCACAGACCCTGTAATCCGTTCACCCGGACATAATACCGGTATCCCGGGAGGATATACTGCTATGGTTTCTGCACTAATCATACCTAAACATTTTTCTATGGTCACTTTTTTCCTGCCCCTAAGCCAGGCCTCCCTGGGACTTAAATCTACATTAGGCTCAGGAATTTTGATGATTTTGTGAGTAGTCTCATAATTTCCACCCTCTAGGGCTAGTCCCTTGATACCAACTACCAATCGTCTACAGTCCTCGTTGGTTGTACCTAATGATATCACAGCTACAACACTATTGTGATCAGCCATTTCCACCACTACACCTTTTTGAAACAGTCTCTCCCCCACCTGATAACCTGTCAAGCCTGTTATTGATATGGTTAATCTTGTTGGGTCCAGATATCTGGCCCCAGCCTTCTCCAGGTGTTCCCTAGCAAGAATCCTGACTCCTTTAATATTTAACAATCTATCGCGGCACCATTTGGACCGTAAGAAAGCTTGCTCCCATATCTCCCTGCCCGATAACGCCATTTGCCTGCGAGCCAAGTCCAGGGAAGCCATAAGCAGATAGGATGGGCTGGTGCTTTGCAGCATACGCAGGGCGTCAGCCACCCGGTCATAACAAATTAACCGGCCCTTAAGATGTAGTATTGAAGATTGCGTAAGGGAACCGCCCATTTTATGGGTGCTTTGCACCACCGCGGTGGCGCCGGAACCTAAAGCATCCGGTGGAAAACCAGGATAAAATCTTAAGTGTGAACCGTGGGCTTCATCAACCAGTAAAGGCACACCCTTCTTTTGGCAAAGCTCCGCCAGCGGAACCAAATCACCGGCAACTCCGTAATAGGTTGGATTAATGGCCAACACTGCCTTAATTGCCGCATGTTTTTCCATCAAACCCTTAATATTGCTTACGTCCGGTCCAGCTAGGCAATTAAAATTCTCAATTATGCCTGGCTGGTAATATATAGGGTAAGCACCGGACATTACTAGGCCAGACAATACCGAACGATGAGCATTACGGGGCACAATAATTTTATCTCCTGGGCCACAGCCGGCTAATATTAGCGCCATAATACCAACGCTTGTCCCATTAACTAAAAAAAAGCTTCTATCTGCCTGGTAAAGCTCCGCCGCTAATTGCTGAGCCTCCGCTATTGATCCCTGGGGATTATGCAAATCATCTGTACCGGGTAATTCCGTTACATCCAATGCAAAAATATCAGAGCCAGACAGCTTTCTTAAATCAGAGGAAATTCCCCGTCCCCCTCTGTGCCCGGGTACATGAAATTGTGCCCTGCCTGCTGCTTTATTTTTTACCAGGGCATCCCACAGGGGTGCATGTTTCTGACCCAATCTTCACACCCACCTGCCAGCTTTGTTTTTAACCAGGTAACCTTAGAATAAAACAATAAAATTATACAGATTGTCGGAAAACTACCTATATTCGGGTTTTAATAAAACCCAGTTATATCTTTTTCAACAGGCTGAAATTATCTTAACAATTAATTTTATCACATACAAAATTTAGCTGCCAATTTAGTTATTATTTTATTTTCCATTTGTTTGTCCTAATAGCTTAATACATCTAGGGAAAAATAGAATTATCGACAAAGGTCAGCAAATCTGCCGGAGAATTTAATAATAGACCATGACTAAAATATATGTTCTGAAAGGAGTAAAAATATGGCTAAGCCCAAGGCTCCGGAAATAGATGAAAAGGCCCTGTCAAAAAAATACCGTACCAGTGTAACCCGCCTAATTAGGGCGTGGAAAAGCGGTCAGAGCGATGTGGAAATTGCAACACAAACAGGAATTGATCTGACAACTTTACGACAAATAAAAACTGATATTGAATTGGCCCATAGAAGAATTAGATTAGAAAAAAAGAAAGAGGCCCTTGCCCATAGTCACGCCTCTTTGCAACACCAAATTTTTTTAAGACCCCTGCTGTAAACCTCGTAATCAGGATCATCACAGGTTAGGTTTACGATCCTCTTCTCACAACCTGAACATATTATACTACCAAGAATGACTACGGCCGCACCATATTGGTGCGGCCGTAGCTTCTCCCCGCACAAAATACACTCAACCTTTTGCTTCATAAAAACAAACCTCCCATTTAGGTGACTTTATAAAAGATTCTTCCCTCTCTAGGTTGTTTTAAGACTAATTCTATAATCTAATGTATGATCCTGCCGAAGATTTTGTGTTTTAGGCTTCCTTCAAAAGATGTCGGCCTTGAATATATTTCTTTATATAAAGGAGTATTAACAGTAACATCGGAAAAATTACACCCAGGATAACACTAACGGGAAAATAGAGATATATTAAAAAATTTTTAACTGCTTGTAAGTCTGGAAATAACCATTGGGCCATAGCAAAACTCATCAGCCCAACTGGCAGGAGCAATATTTTGTAGTTTTTTATCCCTAGAGCTTGTGAACAACTGAGGGTGGCTGCGTAGTAGTAAAGGGATATCCGGCCGAAGCTTCCTCCTAACCATAGAAATACCGCTAAGGATTGAAAGTTAACCATTAGAACACTAAATTTAAACTCTGCAAAGGTGGGATAGTCCATTCTGGCCGCAGCCGTTTCTCCAAACATAGCAATGGGGCCGGTTAAGGGTCCAATGAATAGTAACCCAATAACGAGTACAGCCGTAAGGTGAGTTTTATATAGTGTCGTTCCCTTTTTCAAAAATGGCTGAAGCATTCCGACAACAACCAGCTCCCCCAGCAAACCCACTAAAGGTAAAGCTCCCTGGATGACAGGACTTATTCCCCGTTCTAAAAAGGGAAGAATAAGTTGATAATCTTTATCTGGAGTTGTGAAAGCCCAGGCCAAAATTCCCGCGGTAATAAGGAAAGGTAATAATATCGCGTTTGCCCTGGCCAAATTTTGCAAGCCTGCAGCAGCTGTATAAACACAAGCCGCTAAAAAAAATAATCCCAGCACCCAGGAAGGGGTTTGAGGAAAAAAAACCGTCCCCATGAAGGACATTAATCCCCGCAGAGTAATTGCTACGGTGGTTATAAAAAAAAGTGTCATGGTAAGTCCAACGAACCCACCTAATATATTGCCGAATAACTGGCTGCTTATTTGTATCATTGATTTCTCAGGGGCAATGGTTCCAAGCCCTATTAAGGACCAGGCTAAAATAAACCCGACAGCAATAGCTATAACCCAGCTTAGCCAAGAATCCCTCCCCGCCTGATCAAACACTAGGGGAACTATCAAAAGATGTCCCATCACTGTCACTGACCCAATAATCAATAATCTAAGCTGCCCTCCTGAAAGCTTCCCCGATTTCAAAGATACCTCTCCTTTTTCCTAGCCACCTATTTACATTATTGCCTTGCAACAGCGATCAAATCCAAATATTATTCCATTTGGTGTTATATGTGAATTAACCTACATTATTTTTGCATGGACAGAAAATACTACCTACTAGTTTCTTGTCGCCTCCGATATTGGCAGAAAGGAGCCCTTTGGGTGGGAGTTTTTAAAAAATTAAAATACATCTTTGGTCAGAATGCAAAAAAACCGGAATCAAATAAAAAAAGTTCTTCCAATGGCCTTGAATTGAATCATGTTTATACCAGCGAGGAGCTTAAAGCGATGCAGGTTGATATATCCCTAAAGGCAAACCTTGATCGAGTTACCGATATGCTAGGGCATAACGTTGATTTAGTTACACGAAATTTTTTGCTGGGTGAAACTGAAGCTTTTCAAGCTGTAGTGTTTTATTTAGACAATATGATTAACCCCAGTATTCTTGATAGTGAAATAATGAAACCTCTGTTGGAGCACAGGTATCAAGATAATTCCGGTCCGAAATTGTTGAAATTACTACTTTCCGGCGGACTTATTTCAAGGGCCCAGATCTCAGAGGCGGATAACTTTCAGGATATCATCAGCTACTTGCTTAGGGGAGAAGTTGTACTTTTTATCGAAGGTTATTCCCGGGCCTTTGTTATTTATTGCAAGGGATATAAGCTTAGAAGCGTATCAGATCCCACCATCGAAAATGCCGTTCGAGGACCACGGGATGCCTTTATAGAGGGCCTGACAGTAAATATTAGTCTTATCAGGCGAAGATTAGTGACCCCTAACCTAGTGGTAGAAAACAAAAAAATCGGTCGAATCAGCAGTACAAACGTGGCAGTTGTATATTTGAAGGGCATAGCACCAAAACAACTGCTGGACGAAGTACGATACAGGCTTGATGGCATAGATATTGATGCGGTCCTTGAAAGCAGTTATATTGAACATTTAATCCAGGATCATCCCTACTCCCCCTTCCCCCAAATAGGTATTACTGAAAGACCTGATCGGGCTGTGGGAGGCCTTCTTGAGGGCCGGGTGGCTATTATTATTGATAACAGTCCCTTTGTTTTAATCCTGCCAGGAGAGCTAACTTCCCTCCTTGACTCTCCAGAGGACTACTATAATAGGTTTTATTACGCCACCGCCGTTAGGTGGCTCAGATACATCTCTTTTTTTGTAGCTTTAATTCTGCCGGCCCTCTATATTGCCATAACCAATTACCACCAAGAAATGATCCCAACTACCCTCTTTATCAGTATTGCTGCCGCAAGACAAGGGGTTCCTTTCCCTGCCTTTCTGGAAGCATTACTGATGGAGATAGCCTTTGAAGTCCTTCGGGAGGCAGTCAGTATTGCCGGTGCATTAGTAATCGGTCAGGCAGCAGTTCAGGCCAACATCGTATCACCATTAATGATTATAGTTGTTGCCTTCACCGGGATTGCCACCTTTACAGTACCCCAGTATAACCTGGGCATTACTATCCGGCTGCTTCGCTTCCCATTAATGGTTGCAGCCGCCTTTTTAGGGCTTTTCGGAGTAATGACTGCAATATTAGTCCTATTACTTCACCCGTGTTCCCTTAGGAGTTTCGGTGTCCCCTATCTTAGCCCGGTGGCCCCTGCTAATATAAGGGACCTCTTCAATGACACCCTAGTTATGGCGCCACTCTGGAGTAAAGATAAACGTCCAAATAAACTGGTTAAGAGCAATATCCAGCGCCAAGGGCCTAACCAACGTCCTGAACCATCTAAGAAGTAAGAGGTAGAAAGGAGTATCCCTTTGCGAATTTATTCCCTGCGCCTGCTATTTATCATCATATTTAGCCTTCTTTTTACGGGCTGTTGGGACATTAGGCAGCCCGAGGAAGCCGGTATTGTTATAGGCATGGGTTTAGATCGAGAAAATGATGGAACCATTGTTGTCATTGCCCAAACAGTACGGCCACAGCAACCCGGGGCTGGTGGTGTCGAAGGTGGTGGTGGGCAGGATCCTAAACCCTTTCACAACTGGTATGCCACAGGTGAAACAGTCTTTGATGCTGTGAGAAATTTGTCCCTATTGTCGCCAAACATGATGTTTTTTGCCCACAACCAGGTCTATATTTTTTCTGAGCGTTTGGCCCGGGGCGGCGTTTTAGAAGTGCTGGATTTTTTAGAAAGGGACCCTGAGATAAAACAAAGTGGCTGGGTAGTGATTGCCCGTGGGGAGTTAAATGATGTAATGCAGTCCAGCGAATTTGGCCAGCAGGCACCGGCTCAAATGCTGTCAGATATCTTATCTTTGCATCCCCGTAATACCAAGTATGCCCCTTCAACACTGGCAGACTTTTTACAGGCCCTTAACACTCCTAATGCCGGTGCCTATGCAGCAGGAGTCACATACTTTAAGGGTGTGATGAAGGACCAGGAGGAAATGTCTCGGACTACCGCAGAGGCCCGGCGTCCTTACGAATTAAGGGTTTCGGAAACTGCTATCTTCAAAGAGGATAAGCTGGTTGGCTGGTTTAACCCCATGGAAGGAAAAGGTTTATTGTGGATTAGAGGTGAACTTCAGCAGGGCATAATTGTTTTTCCCTTTGAAGGGAAAACCTTATCCTATGAAGTATTTGGCTCCTCTGCCAAGGTAAAGCCTCTGGTCAAAGACGGTCGTTTGGTGATGAGCATAGAAATTAAAGCTAGGGGTAATTTAGGGGAAGCATCACCCGGTATATATGCCCTTGATGAACAACGGCTTAAAGAAATGGAAAAATCACTTGGGCAAGCCATAACTGAACAAATTAACGCTACCGTTAATAAAGCCCAGGAATTAAACTCTGATGTCTTGGGCTTTGGGGGTGCCGTTCATCGAAAATTTCCTCAACAATGGAACAAGGAACTAGGTGCACAATGGAATGATATTTTCAGCAATCTTGAGGTTGAAGTACTAGTCCGGGCTGAAATAAAAGGGTTGGGATTAATAACAACCTCAGTAAATCCTAGATCCAAACAATAACTGGCGGTGGTTAATTTGATTCTTACTTTTTTACTTGTTACTTTAGCCTTTGGTCTAATCATTTTTCTAGAGGCTCCAAGTTTAATCTCTAAAAAAAAGTGGCGTGAACTGGGGGCTTTTACGGTATTGCTGGTTCCGGCTATAATTTATGGCTATGGGCTGATTTTTGATCTTAAATTACCAAACCCCAGCAGATTTATAGAATCCCTTTTTCAGCCCCTGGCAACGATGCTAGGTCCAGTATTAGGTGCCGGACTGTAATAATTCTATTGAGGAGAAAGTACTTGGATAAGCAATATATATCTGCCCAACAATGCATGTTCTTAATCATAGGCTTCTTGGTGGGGACAGCCATCATACTAGTCCCCTCAGCAGCAATAGGGCTTGCAAAGCAGGATGCCTGGCTGGCCCCCCTTTTAGCTATTGTTCCTGGCCTGCTATTGCTATCCATACTATTGGCCCTTAACAATATGTACCCAGGTCAATCCCTGGTACAGTACAGTGAATCTATAATGGGTTGGCCTGGGAAAATATTAAGCCTTATTATTATTTGGTTCTCCTTTCACCTGGCCGCCCTGGTCCTTAGAAATTTGGGTAATTTTGTTAACCTTGTCCTTCTTTATGAAACTCCTTTGCCCCTAATACACGTTTTAATTGTTGCTGTCACCATTTATGGTATAAGGCTGGGAATAGAAACCATAGCTAGAGCCCTAAGCTTTCTCCTGACCGTGTCATTTATATTCTTTTTATTAATTCAGGCCTACTCCATGGCCCATGTTGACTTGGAAAATCTGCTTCCCTTTCTTGGTCAGGGCTTCTTACCTGTTATTTCCGCAACCTTGCAGATGTCCGCCTTTCCAGTTGGGGAGTTAGTAATATTTAGCCTGATTTTCTTTCATATTAAACCCTCCCCCAAAACCGGCCGTTTCCTTACCGGGGGACTCTTGATCAGTTTATTTATATTATTTATGGCCATCGAGCGGATTATTTCCTTTATGGGGCCTGACATGGCTTCCCGGCAGCTTTATGGCATCATGGGAACAATCGGCGGGATTCGTGGGGGTAACCTTTTTGAGACAATGGTGGCTATTAATTGGTATGCTTTCACCATTACTAAGTTTCTAGTTTGTTACTATGCTTTTATGATTGGCTTGGCCCATTGGTTCAAACTTCCCGATTATCGACCCCTTATATTGCCTGCCGGCGCCCTTATAACTGTATTTTCATTGTTTTTGTATGAAAATGCCTTGCATGAAATTTATTTTGCCGCCCGAATCTTTACTGTCTATGCAGTTCCAATCGAATATGGCATACCTCTTATGCTGTTAATAGTTGCTGTAATAAAAAAAGGCCTGGAGCAGAAGGGCTAATATCTACCTTTCACTGACTCACTTCTCAGCCTGTTGAAAAAGATACAATTGGGTTTTAATAATCCCGAACAGCGACATTCGAAGCAGTGGAAACAGCGCTTCGCGAAGCTGAGGATGCGAAAATGGGTGAGCGGACATGGACGTCCGCGAAAGCCTGAGGTAAACACGATGTTTACTCGAAGGCGGCCCATTTTCGCCCGAAGCAAGCGATTAGCGCTGTCCACTGCGGAGATAGGAGTCGTGAGGGATTATTAAAACCCGAATATAGGTAGTTTCTCGACAATTTGAGAAGTGAGTCAGTTCAAGAACTGACTCACTTCTGTTTACTAAGCTTCTGCAACTTTTTTCTTTCTATCTACCCGGATGGCTGTATCTGGACAAACCATTTGGCAGATGCCACAGGCGATGCACTCGTCGTTGGCTTCTACCGCGGGGGTTCCATATACACCCAGTACCTTAGACCAGGCAATACATTTCTTGGGGCATTTTTGAATGCATAGTCCACAGCCTTTGCATAGGCCGGGGAAAAGGGTCCAATCACCCTTTGTAAGCTCTAGGGTACGACCTTTAAATTCCACTGTTTTCCCCCCTATTTCATCAGTTCCATGCCGCGGTCAATGGCCTTAAAGTTTAACTCCCGCAGCTTGGGATTTTGCTCAAATTTATAGCCCAATTTCTTTTCAATAGCCTTCTTGGCGCCTTCTGCACTAATAACGTTGGTGGCTGCAATAACGGCACCCATAATCAGTATGTTAAATACCCGGGGGTGTAATTCATTTTTAGAGATTTCCAGGGCAGGAATAGCTAATACTTTCTTAGCTTCTCCTTCCTTGGGCAGTGCATCCTCTACCCCTTCAATGCTTGAGTCATACACATAAACGGTTTCAGGACTTACATACTGCTTGCAGCGATATACAGATCTGTCGCTAAGGGCAATTAGAATGTCTGCTGTGTCAAATTTAGGTGCACCGATAGGTTCGTCAGCTATTTGCAGATAAGCAATTGATACACCACCGCGCTGCTCCACACCAAAGTTTGGAATGTAAAGGGCCTCACGACCTTCATCATTGGCCGCGGCAGCAAGGATCTCAGCTACGGACTGAACACCCTGGCCACCTTCACCGGCGAGACAGATTTTAGTAGCTTTAGGCATTCTGCTGAGCCTCCTTTTTGGCCTCAAAGGGGTTTTTCTTTTCCCCGACCTTGAAGTACTGGGGCATTTGCTTTTCTACAAATTCCCAGGTCTTCTCTGCGTTGGTTCGCCAGTTGGTGGGGCAGGTGGCCAGAGCCTCAACAAAGGAAAAGCCGTTGCCTTCCATCTGGTTTTGCAGGGACTTTTTAATATAGCTCTTTAGCTGCTTGAGGTTAGCCATGGATCCCCTGGCAACGTATGCTCCATCTCCAGTGATGGCTGAAATCATCTCAGGTCCCTGGGTTGGCATACCTGTGGCTTCCGCATCACGACCATAGGGAGCAGTTTCTACCTTTTGTCCGGGCATGGTGCAGGGTGACATTTGGCCACCTGTCATGGCATATACAGTGTTATTTACCAGCAATACTGTTACTTTTTCGTTACGGGCGGCTGCGTTCACAATACCGCCAACACCGATGGCGTAACCACCGCCGTCACCCATATAAGCAATACAGATAAGATCCGGGTTAGCCCGCTTGATACCGGTCATAACGGGAGTTGTGCGGCCGTGGTGGGTTTGCACACTGTCAACATTGAAAAAGTCCCAAGACAGCAGAGAACAGCCGATATCACAGCCGAAAACCACTCTGTCTTGAATGCCCAGTTCATCAATAACCTCACCCAGGCATTTTAATACAAGTCCGTGGCCGCAGCCGGGACAAAATTTATGGGGTTTAGACTCTACACGCCAGGATTTTGGCATGGTAGGTTGTGGAGAAACAGACATGTTGGAACCTCCCTCCTTATATCAAAAAGTTTAGAGCACCTCTTTAACTTTTGCTACAATTTGCTCTGTGGTTATACCTAGACCTGGTCTGAAGTAAGGAACAATTTCTGCAGTACAGCCGTAGATGGCATCTTTGACCAGCTTGGCTAACTGTCCCTCAGCGGATTCAGCAATGAGCAGTTTGCGGTTGCCGGTGGCTATTGCCTTTAGCTGCTCAGCCGGGAAGGGACGGAGGGTAATGGGGCGGAAGTAGCCTACCTTAAGACCTTCGGCCCTTAGTTCTTTTACGGCATCACGAACTCCCCGGAATACAACACCGTGCCCAATAACAATAACATCGGCATCATCGGTGGCTTCCTGGTCGTACTCAATTATTTCAGGAGCCATTTTGTTAAAGTCTGCAAAATGCTGCTGCAGTACTTCAAAAAGTTCTTCTTCTGTGTTATAGGTGTTTCTGTAAAGACCTGGCTCACGATCTACTCCAGGGGTGCCTGGCTTGCCTACATAGGCTTCAGGGGCAACATATTCAACACCCTTTTCATCTGGATCGTAGAGAGTTACGGATTCACGCATTTTGGCCTGGTATCCGTCGCCCAATACAAAGGTAGGGAAACGATATTTCCAGGCTACATTAAAGGCTTTAATGGTGTAGTCGAACAATTCTTGGTGATTAGAAGTGGAATATACAATACGCATTCCTTCCCCGTTGCCACCATAGGTGGTAAGGGTAACTTCCTGTTGGGAGTAGATAACTGTGGCGGTGGATGGGCCGCCCCTTTGTTGAATAATAGTTACAGTGGGGAGCCTCATAGCTTCAGCCATTGACATGGGTTCCTGCATTAGGGTATTGCCAGGACCTGCAGTGGCGGTAAAGGCCTTAAGGCCAGCTAGAACACCTCCAACAGTGGTGAATCCCGCAGACAGTTCATCCTCGGTCTGTAAAAATCTGCGGTTGAACTTTGGTGCCTGGCGAGTCCAATAGTGCATAATCTCGTTTTGCGGGGTAATGGGGTAGCCGTACATGATTTCAGCCTTTGCTGCCAGGGCTGCCCAGGCAACCACCTCGTTACCAGTCATAAAGGCCCGCTTTTCTCCGGTAATCGGTTTCTCGGACATGAGAGTACCACACCTCCTAAAATAATAAGTATCAGGGTGACTAAAAATCTGACTCTTGTATGATGGTCTGGTTGTCCTACCAAAAAGTAGCTGGCATATACCGTTTTAATGGTCTAACCGGGTGGCCCATACAATCAAAATCCCCCAGTTGTTGTGCTACCTTCTCCTCTGCAGTGGTGGCCACCACAGGAACACCCAGAATGCTGGATACCTCACTTATCATCCGGGATCCTTCCTGAACAATTTCAGGTGTTGTTTCGTCCCCCAGATGTGTATTATTAATAATCCCATGAAGGGGGCCCAAATCCCTTAAATATTCAATGATTTCGCTGATGGTAGAAGTCATTGGTCTCTTTGTGTTTAAAACCACAAGCATCCTTAGCTCAGGGGTTTGGTCCACCCCCTCAATTAAGTTTAGGGTTTTTGCACCTTCAATGCCATAGCCAATATCTAAAATAACGTCTCCATCACGATATAATGCCCATCTAGCTTCTGCTTTAATAATATTTCCCGCTTCGCCTAATCCTACTGTATCCTTTGTTTCCCAGGCGATAACTGTTAGACCTGTGGCTTCAAGCTGCCGTTTTATTGGCCTTAGGGTATAACAGGGCTCAACTATATCAAGGTCTACCAAATTCACCTGCCTGTCTTGACTGTTTAATTCTAAGGCCCTATTTACAGCAACTTCACTTTTGCCGCTGGCATATTCGCCGATATAAGCTTCGACAATTCTTGTTGAGATGGTTCTTCCACCTCCATTTTTTGTTTAGTTTATCCATTTCAGAATATTTCTAAAAGGTCTACAAAAAGCAAGAACCGGGACATTTTTGAATATCCCGCGCTCTTTTACCAGTATAATAGGTATTTTTTTTTAAGTCAACAATTTGTTAGGCAATTTAACATGCCTTTCCAACCAGCCAGTTCAATTTTTCGACTACTGGCTAAGCTGTCGAAAAGAGTCATTTAACCGTTTAAGCTGAATATTTGTTCTTTGGGCCAGCTGCAAAATATTTGCGTTCAAAGGTTTAAAGCACCATGTAGTTAACCAGTACTAGAAGAATAACACCCGGCACTTGCAACAGCCCGGCAGTCAGAAGGGTTATTGGGTTTATGGCTATATGCAAACCCAGTCCCCCACAAAGCACATTGACAAGGACCAGCAAAACAGCACCTACCACCAGGGAAATACCAAGCTTACCAATTAGCACAAGGGGGCGAGCAAAAATGGTCCCAAAAAGATAAAGACCCAAAAGCCCCAGCAGACTTAATAAAACAGTTTTCCATTCCATAACTGTCCCTCCCCACAAAATAAGACTCTATAATGGGGTGTGTTAAAATACCCCCTATATATATAGGGGGTATGGACAAACATTATTACTGTTATGGTAAATTTTTACTGAACGCTAGCCAAATTCGCCTCGACCTTCCAGCGCTCTATTTAGAGTCATTGCATCAGCATATTCAAGATCTGAGCCAACAGGAATGCCGTGGGCTATCCTGGTAACCTTGATACCTAAGGGCTTAACTAACCTGGCCAAGTATAGGGCGGTAGTTTCACCCTCTACATCGGAATTGGCCGCCAGTATTACCTCTTCTATCTGCTCCTTATGCAACCGGCCAATTAATTCCTTTACAGTAAGGTTCTCCGGCCCAATACCTTCCATGGGTGATATAGCCCCATGCAGTACATGATATAAACCCCTGTAACCCCTGGCCTTTTCCATGGCAATAACATCCCTTGGTTCCTCCACCACGCACAACAATTTACCATTGCGTGTGGTGTCCTGGCAGATATAACAGGGGTCCTCATCCGTAAGATTACAGCACCTAGAGCACCGCTTTACAGATTGACGTACCTCTACCAAAGCTTTAGCCAATCCCTGGGCCATTTCAGGAGGGGCATTTAGCACATAAAAGGCCAACCTTTGGGCTGTTTTTGCCCCAATACCTGGGAGCTTGGCAAACTCATCCACCAGCCTGGCCACCGGCCCCGAGTAGTAAAGCATTTCATATCTCCTTTAATGAAATGTATCTTTTAGAAAAGTCCTGGAATATTTAGTCCCCCTGTTAACTTACCCATTTCCTTTGACACCATTTCTTGGGACTGGCGAAGGGCCTCATTAACAGCGGCAAGAATTAAATCCTGCAGCATTTCAACATCATCGGGATCTACGGCTTCAGGTTTAATTGCTATACTTACTATTTCTTGTTTACCATTGGCCACTACCTTTATTACACCACCACCAGCAGTGCTTTCAACTGTGCGATTGGCTAATTCTTCCTGCATTTTTGCCATATCGGCTTGCATCTTCTGTACTTGCTTCATCATTTTATTCATGTTTCCACCCATCATAGTAAAAAGTTCCCCCTTTTTATGTTCAAGCCCGGTTTAATTTTGGCCCGGGTCATCTTCCAGCACCACAATTTCTTTACCAAAAATCCTTACGGCTTCAGAATAGATAGGGTCATTCTCAGGATTTTTAGTTTTCGATGTCTTTTTTCCCTGGACACAGCGCACCTCCCATTGTTCCCCAAACTGCTTACCCAGTAGCCATTCCAGGTACTTTCTAGACTCGGGTTTATCAACTGTTCTAAACTCAAATTCCTCTTCAAAATAGAAGGTGACTACATTGTCCACCACATCCATTGATGGTTGCCCTTTGTTCAGTATTGTCCAAAGCTGCATTTTTCTACCTTCTTTAATACCCTTTAATAGGCTATCCCATGCCTTAGTAATTTTTTCAGCAGACCCTTGGCCACCTTGCCTCTCTAATTTTTTATCTGCTGCGTTTGTTCTAGGAGCCGGTTGTTCGGTCACAAGATTTCCTTCAATAGAAGGAACCCCTTGATTTATATTTTGCTTTTTCGTATTAGTTTCGCTGGGCAGCTGCTCAGTAATAGTTCTATCCAGCACTACACCCAGCTCAATCTTGCGCTCCAGTTCAGCAACTCTTCTGGCAAGGGACTCGGGCGAAGCATTAAGTTCAGGTCTCGACCCCTTGATTATAGCCATTTCAAGTATCAGGGTAGGTTGAGAGCTCCATTTCATTTCCTGTTCGGCCTGAACTAATATTTGCAGCAAATTATACAGTGACTCATTATCATTTATTCTATTGTGGGTCTCAATATTCTCTATTAAGGTACTTCTTAAAAAGTTCGTCATCTCCCGGGCAAAAAGACGCAAATCCTTTCCCCTGTCACTGATTTCCCCAATAAGTTCCAGTGCCTCTCCAGTCTGACCGCCCGCCAGATATTTAGTCATGCTCACTAAGATATCCTGCTGCACTGTGCCCAATATGCTGTGGATATCAGCGGCTTTGACTATATCTTCCGAGAAAGCCGCTGCTTGATCCAGTAGGCTTAAAGCATCCCTTAAACCGCCTTCCGCCGCCTTTGCTATTAATTGCAGGGCTTCTTCCTCCACACCTATACCAGTGCCATCAGTAACTTCCTTCAGCCTCTCGATAATTTCTTCCTGCTTAATACGTCGGAAGTCAAAGCGCTGACAGCGGGATAGGATTGTCACCGGTACTTTATGGGCTTCAGTGGTGGCAAGGACAAAGGTTACATGGGCGGGTGGTTCCTCCAGGGTTTTTAGCAAGGCATTAAAGGCCTGGTCGGTAAGCATATGAACTTCATCAATTATATATACTTTATTCCTTCCTGCGGCAGGAGTGAATTTGACCTTCTCCCTCAGGTCGCGTATTTCATCAATACCTCTATTGGAAGCTGCGTCTATTTCTATTACATCCACTGAAGAACCTTCATTAACACCGCGGCAATTATCACACTGATTACAGGGTTCTGTTAGGTCTCCACCTGTACAGTTCATGGCCTTGGCCAGTACTTTGGCGGTAGTGGTTTTTCCGGTTCCCCTGGGACCACAGAACAAATAGGCATGGGCCACTCTACCATTAGCCAATGCGTTTTGCAGAGTTTTGCTTATATGCTGCTGCCCAACTATGTCTCTAAAATTTTGTGGACGCCAGGTTCTATATAAGGCCTTGTAAGTCAAAACAATACACCTCATTGTTATTCTTCCATATTGTTTCGCCCTTTAATACCTATTTCCTTTTTGGGAGGTATTTCCAATTTAAATTTTCAACAGGAAATTTCCTTAGGACAATCGAAGTAATGACAAAAGGCCTGCAGGAGGGACAAAATCCTTCCAGCATGCATGCCTATCAAGTAATGCTAATTTCCTAAATTTGGAGGTTTGTCCCTTGAACGGTGCAGAAAAAGCTGTCCCTAAAAATTTTCGTACAAAGGTGTTGTTACTACTTTCTTCCGGTCACTTGGTTACGGATTTGGCTTCCGGCGGTCTGCCGGTGTTGCTCCCCATAATCCAGGCCTCCCTTAACCTCTCCTACAGTGCCGCCGGGGTAATTTCTCTAGTTTTTAACGTAAGTTCCTCCGTGATCCAACCCTTGCTGGGCTACCTGAGTGATCGTGTTAAAAGCCGCTGGCTTTTACCCGTTGGCTGCATATTATCAACTGCCGGCCTGGCCCTGGCCGGTGTTATTTCCGGCTACTGGCTAATCCTAGCCGCAGTTTTGCTCAGTGGTCTTGGTTCTGCCGCATACCACCCTGAGGCCTCTAAGGTTAGTCGTTTAGCCAGCGGTTCCCGTCCCGCCACAGGCTTATCTATCTTCATGATTGGTGGAGCCTTAGGGGCAGCCCTAGGCTCCCTCATTATGGCCCAAATAGTAGTTCATATTGGCGGTCACGCCAGCTTCTATTTTATTTTTCCTGGTCTTTTGATGGGTATCTTATTTTTTATTTTCAGAGATAAATTACCCGATGAACCCCGGACAATAATAAAGGGAACAGAGGCCATAACCACTCATGTACCAAAGCAGGTTATGTTTTCTCTCTCAGTACTTTTACTAGTGGTAATTTTCCGTTCCTGGATACAATCCGGACTAACCCATTTCATGCCGATGTATTTTGTTAACTACCTTGGGAAAAGCCCTTCTTACGCTGGTTCCCTCCTGGTTGCCTTCATGCTGGCAGGAGCAATTGGCACAATCTTCGGTGGACCCCTGGCAGATCGCCTGGGGCGAAAGACTACCCTGGTTGGTTCAACAGCCTTGCTGATACCACTTTTGCTTTTATTTAAGTTCAGTGACGGACTATGGTCACTTATCATTTTATTTATTATTGGAATGGTGATGGTTTCTACCATGGCAACCACCGTGGTCATGGGGCAAGAATTACTACCCCATAGGGTTGGAGTTGCCTCTGGCCTAATGACAGGTTTTGCCATCGGCATGGGTGGTGTAGGTGTGACCCTTTTAGGCGTTATAGCGGATAACTTTGGTGCTCCGGCAGCGGTCTGGACTATTACCCTATTGCCTGTGGTTACTTTTTTACTAAGTTTGTTACTACCCAAGGATAATTTGAAAGGAGCTTGATCCGTGTCTCAAAAGATCGTCGTATCTGTGGCCAGCTGCCCTGATTATCAATCACCGGAAATTTCTTCGGCAATTAAAACTACACTTGATCACCTTGGTGGACTGGCAAGGTTCGTTCAGCCAGGCCAGATTGTGGCGGTGAAACCCAACTTGATTTCTAGAAAAAAACCGGAAGATGCAGCAACTACACACCCCCTGGTGGTGGAGGCTGTTGTGCGTTTGATTCAGGAGGCAGGAGGGCAGCCCTTCATTATAGATTCCCCCGGCGGACCATCAAGCAAAGGGCTGCTAAACTCCGTGTACCGTGCCACCGGTATGTCCGGAGTTGCCGAGAGGACAGGTTGTGGCCTAGGTCTTGATACTTCTGAAGTAGTACTTAATCACCCAGGGGGAAAGGCTGCAAGACAAATTCCTATCCTTAAATCCTTAGCCGAGGCCGATGTAATCATTGGCCTGCCAAAGCTCAAAACCCACTGCATGACTCGTTATACCGGTGCAGTTAAGCTTATGTATGGTGCTATCCCGGGACTAAAAAAGGCCGAATACCACTTCAATATGCAGCGTTTGGAAACCTTTAGCCAATTGTTGATAGATATAAATACTTTGCTAAAGCCTTCGTTAACAATAATGGACGCAGTTATTGGCATGGAAGGTGACGGACCCACTGCGGGCACTCCGCGTAAGGCTGGTCTTCTGCTGACCTCCGCAAATCCCTTTGCCATGGATTATCTCTGCTCAGGGTTAATAGGCATTGACCCAAACACCCTACCCTTTATTCGACTGGCAAGGGAACAAGGACTATGTCCCGAGTCTAATCAGATAGAACTTATGGGCGGGCCATTGCCTAAGATTGCTCCTCCCTTTAAACTTCCAGGTCATAAACATGTAGACTTTGATATTCCTGGCCCCTTAAAGGGTCTGGTAGCAAAGCTTCAACCTAAACCAATATTCAGCCCCGAACTGTGCCTCGGCTGTGGAGAATGCCAACTGGCCTGTCCCGCCGACGCTATTAAAATGGTGGATGGAAAACCAGAACTAATACTGGAGTCCTGCATCCGCTGCTTCTGCTGCCAGGAACTTTGCCACCACAAGGCAGTAACAGTCCACCAGCACTGGCTAGGCAGAAAGCTGCTGAGGTAGACAACCAAATAATGCCCCGGCTTTTGAGCCGGGGCATCTCCTGTACTATCTGATAACTGAGCTTAAGAAGCAGCTTCCTCCGATAAACTCCCTGATAATTGAATTTAGTGGCACAGCATCGACGCTGAGGGGTACAAAATAATTCAAAAACGCCAACAATCTTTGGGCCTCTGAGTACTCTGGCATGTCCGGAGTAATCTCCTTAAGCACAGGCTCTACGATCTGCTTTATAACTGCCAATTCATAGGGCAGGGCCGAATTAAACATCACATCGGCACTTTCCTGGAAGGGAAATATATTCTTCTCTTCTCCCCGGCGAACCGAAGGCCATAGTCTTATAGTATCAATGGCAGACCTGCCCCGGCAGCGATAGTCCCTCATGATACGGCGCAGAATTCTAACATCTGTAGTGGGTATACGATTCTGATTATCAAGGTTTATCTGAGTTAACGCACTAACATAAATCTTAAACTTTCTTCCTTTGGGGATAGATTTGGTTAGCACGTCGTTTAACCCGTGTATTCCCTCCACAATAACTAAATCAGATGGCTCCAGGCGCAGCCTATCGCCATGATACTCTCGTTTACCTGTTTTAAAATTAAAGTAAGGCAGCTTTATTTCTTCACCCTGAATCAGCTTTATCAGATGATCGTTAAATAAAGCACTATCAATGGCATCAATACTCTCAAAATCATAGTTGCCCTCCTCATCCCGAGGAGTAAGCTCCCGATCCACAAAATAGTCATCCAGGGCAATGGCTACGGGTTTAATGCCATTAACCTGTAGCTGCACAGAGAGTCTCTGGGCAAAGGAAGTTTTACCCGAGGAGGATGGTCCCGCAATTAGCACTATCCTAATCCGATCAATATTCTCCGTTATCTGGTCAGCGATTTGCATGATCTTTTTCTCATGGAACGCCTCGGATACTCTCATTAAATTAATGATTTCTCCCATATCCCCCTTTAAAACAACCTCGTTAAGGGAGACAACATTATTTACCTTAATTATATTGGCCCATTTTTTGGCTTCAAAATGGATATTAGCTAGTTTGCCCTGCTCAACGTAGGGAGGTATTTCATTTGGTCTCTCCTTTTTAGGCAGCTCCAGGATAAATCCAGGCAGGTAGAAGCGTAATCGGAAAACCTTGAGATAGCCCGTACTTGGGGCAAGGGGGCCCAAACAAAAATCGTAATAACCACCACAACAATGAAGTATTACTTCCTCTTGGGAAAGCTGTTTTAATAGATTAATCTTTTCCACTTGCCCGGACTCTGTGAACAACCTCTCGGCATCTTCTCTGCTAACCGTCTTACGGGTGATCGGCTCATCGGCTTCGATAATATATCTCATCTGCCTCTCTATCCGACCAATATCCCTGTCCTTTAAAGGCCTATGGTAATTAATTTCCCCATAAACACCGTTGCCCAGGGTATGTTGGACAACGGCATTGCTGCCGGGCAAAATCTCTGAAATGGCTCTCATAACAAGCATTATTGCACTGCGATGATAAACTCTCATTCCTTCATCTGTGGAAGTATCCACAAATTGAACCTGGCAATCCTGCTCCAATTCTGCCCCCAGGTCCTTTAACATATTATTTACAATCGCTGCGACTACAAGGTTATTTGTTTGGACCTTTGAAATTTTCAGCAGTTCTAATACCGGTGTACCTTTGGCAACCTCAAAGATTTGATCATTGATTTGTACCTTAATTAAATTTTCCATTGTACACCCCCCAATTTAATTAGTTAGCTAATTAATTTTATTTATTATATACTAATTTCACAAAACAAGAAAGGCTCGTAAAAGATGCAAAAAGAAACTGCCTGTCGGAGACAGGCAGTCATAAATCTTTGCTTCTATAATAAGGAGACCGTGCACCAGCCGTCGAGTAATGACTTCCGAGCGATTCCATCGCAGGTTGCTCAGACCAGGCTGCCTCGCGGCACCCGCAGGGATTCCCTTAGTGCTGCTTCCGTCAGGACCTGACACGGTTCGAGAGCCTACGCTGCGCAAGACCCGGTCGTCAACGCCCCTTACGATAGCCGGACCTCACAAATCATACCCTAAGGCAGGAATTCAACCCAGCTACAGCGGATTGCTGGTACAGGGCACCGCTACCTCCCCGTCTAGCACGGTCATAGACTTAAACAAATTTATGGCGGAGAGGGCGGGATTCGAACCCGCGAATGAGTTGCCCCATTACATGATTTCCAGTCATGCGCCTTCGACCAAACTCGGCCACCTCTCCAGAAGAATTATTAAGTTTTGCTACGGACTACATATTAGATTATATTAACTTATCCCAAACAAGTCAAGAGCCAAATATAGGTTGTCCTAAAAACTGATTCTTTTCTTGCACACTCAGTTATTTTATATGTTATTAAGTTAATAGGCAAGGTGCAATACAATATTTATTTGACTAGTTTCCAAGCAAAAACCAAAATCAACCATCATTAGGTATAAATAGGAAAAATTCTACCAGGCTTTTCTTTCCAAAGATAGAATTTTCCCATTTGTTATATCAACTTTTTATACCTGTTGCCTCATATCTCCCCGTCTGTAACCTTCTTCCCTGGCCACTTGATCAAGCTCCTCGGTGGCTAAATCTTCGCAGAATAAATCAACCTCGCCGCAAACCCTTTCATCAACTGTCTTAAGGTAGCTTTTACAGTGATCACATAGATACACCCTGTACTGCTTGTTATCCTCCAATGTTAAATAGTACATTGAGGGAACGTCATCACTCTTACAGTACGGGCAACCAATGCGCTTATATCGCCATTCCGTTTCACAACGGCTGCAATATAGTTTGCGGAGACCTTCTTTACCCGACAGCTTAGACATGGTTGGCTGATCACCACAAACTGGGCAATGGGCCTGCTCCCACTCTCCAGCGGGAAGTTTGGTTAATATATGTTGGGAAAAAGTCTTTAAAGCTGGCCTAAAGGTATTAATGCTCAAAAAATCCAACAGTTCCGTTGATATCCCCAGTGTTTTGGCCCATTGATTGTTCTGACCGTCAACCCTAATTAGGGAGTTGACTAGTTCCTTCCTTTGATGAGCCTCTAATGACTCCAAGTCTTCAATATTCTTTGCTGTTGGCTGTTGGGGTCCGGTCTGCCACTTTTGGCAGGCTTTAGCCACAGCCAATAACCTTTCAAAGGCTAGTTCCCAGTTAAATTCAATGGGGGCTAGGGCCAGCACAGCCAGCCCCTTTCCCCAATCATTGATTTGCTCACGAGTAAGATTTACTTTTAACTCTAACGAATCTAGATTATCTAATTCTAACAGTTCAACATAAAAGTTAGCTAGTTTTTCCCGTTCATTTTGCAGAATTTCCATTAGAGCCAGCTCCTTTTACTCGCATTTTTTATTTAGGAAACCCTCTCGTAATGCCCGTCATGCTCCATGATATTAAAGTTTTCAGCAATGAAGCAGTAAACCAGACACCCGATGGCTACCAGGCCAATACTTACAGACCATTCCATCAGGGATGGGAAGTACCAGCCACCTAGAGACGCTGCCATGCCGGTAAACACTACATTCATACGGTTCAGAATTACCCCGGCGCTTACCAAAACACCGAAGGTAAGCAATCCTGAACGGGTAGCACTTAGACCGGTAAAGGCAATTATTATGGGAATTATAACACCAAAGATCATCTCAACCAGAAATAGATTTCCCTCAACATTGCCTAGGAACGCCATCCCTAATACGCCCCTGCTGGTAAGGTCAAAGATTTTTAGGCCAAGGTAAAGCACCATGATTACTCCAGAAATCCTTACCAATCCCCTTAGCACATCAATTGGTACCTTGTGCTTATAGGCTTTTCCTGCCAGGGCTCCTTCAAAGCAAATCATGGCAGGTCCCACAAAGAATGAGGACATCAGGAAAAACAGAGGAATCAATGTTGACCACCACAGTGGGTAAAGCTTATCAACCATAATCAGGTACAATCCGCCCAGGGAAGACTGGTGCAGAGTAGGGAAGATGATACCCACAATTAGCAGAACAGGCATGGCCTTTTTGAAGAAATCGTGGTACTTGGTACCAACTTTTTCTGTCATGATTTCGCCAAATTCCAAGACCTGAACGGTGGTATAGCAGGACACACACCAGAAAACTTCAAACAGTACCGATGCATGACCCCAGGATACAAAGGGTCTCCAGAAGTTAAACCATTGGCCGATATCCAGGAACAGTCCGGCCATAACTAAAATGTAGCCAATCAGCGAGGTTAACATGGCTGTACGTCCTATGGAGTGATATTTACCCCTGTGCAGAACGTGTACCACAATGGCGGTAAAATAACCACCGCCAGCCAAGGCAACCCCTGTCAGAACGTCAAAGCCAATCCAGAGCCCCCAGGGCCACTGGTCATTAAGATTCGTACTGGTGCCTAAGCCTGTGGCTAAGCGATAACCTGCCACAACTATACAAAGGCCGGCCAGCAGAAGCAGAATCTTGCGGGCAGGAGTCATTCTAAACCTCCAGTTATATTCCGCAATTTCCTTTAGTATTCCTTTATTTGCTGACATCTCTTTTCCCCCCAGTAAACCAATTGGTTCGTCAGATTTTTCCGCTGCTTACATGTGAACATCTTTGCCGCTTTCCCTGGCAATTTGTTCACGCCTCTTGGTATAGTGGTACATTACAGTTAGCAAGGTACCCCAGCCCACCGCAATAACTGGTGTCCATTTGAGGAAGTTGTGGGAGTATTCTGGCAGCGGCCTGGTTCCCAGGTTGGGACGGAAACCAAAGGTCTCAAAGGGCACGTCGGAAATGTAGAGCCACGCTGTGCCGCCGGCCTCATTTTCGCCAAGTACTTTCTTTAAATATTTAGGATCACTGTCAATCCTAGCATGAGCTTCTTTTAACAGTTCATCCCTTTCGCCAAACTTGAGAGCACCCGTAGGACAGGTGTCAATACAAGCCGGTGTAAGTCCGTAACCTAAACGATCATGCTTTCCCTCTAAGGGATCAAAGCAAAATTGACATTTGGCCACTAATGGAAAAACCTTATCCCATTCGTACTTTGGAACATCAAAGGGGCAAGCCAACATACAGTAACGACAACCCACACAAAGGTGAGGGTAATAGACCACTGCACCGGTTTTGGGATCCCTTTGCAGGGCCTTAGCAAAGCAAGCCGAGGCACAGGCCGGATGCTCGCAGTGCATGCACTGTTTCTTAGCCGATCTCATGGTATAATCATTTTCACCCTGTACCACCTCAATACGGACGGTGGTATAGGTGTACCCATCCATGTCTGGTGGGCTGGTTAAGCCATCTTTAAAGTCAGGATTTGAAGATGGCAGGTCATTCCACTGTTTACAGGCTACCTGACAAGCTTTGCAGCCCATACATCTGGTTATATCAACTAGTACGCCTTTCGACACTTACTACACCCCCCAATTCAACTGCTCAGTTAGTGTTTGCCCGGTTGAGCTTTCTTTATATTGCAAAGGAAAGCCTTATACTCCGGAATGCTGGTGTTCGGGTCTCCTACACTGGGTGTCAGGTCATTGGCTGAAGCACCTGTGGCATAGCCTCTGTAGCCGAAGCACCAGGGCATACCTACCACCTCAACCTCTTTTCCGTCAACCTTCAAGGGTACACAAACCCCTGAAACAGACACCTTGCAGGTAATCTCTCCACGAATACTTTCAACTACCACATCATCACCGGTCTTAACGCCTAGCTTTTGAGCGAGACCTGGTGAGATGTTTACAAACATATGAGCAGATACTTCAGCCAGGGAGGGGCAGTGACGAGTTATCGCACCGCTCTGATAGTGCTCAATTACCCTATGGGTAGTGGCAACATATGGATAGTCTTCGCTGGCAATTTCGGCCACTTTGCTGAACTCACCAAACTTGGTGGCCAACGGCATGGTTTGCTGCTTTGAAATCATGTTTTTAACTGGACTTTCAAAGGGTTCATAGTGTTCCGGCATAGGTCCATCGACAACACCCTTGATAGCAAACAAACGTCCATGACCCTCTTCAAGCATAATGAAGGGGTTGGTTCCTGTTTTTTCCGGCGGATTCTGTGTAGGTGTTCCACCTGGTTCCGGTGATGGTGTAGTGGCTCCAAAGTCTGGCACATCCGCATTAACCCACTTGCCAGCCAAAGCATCCCATTTTATCAAGGGTTTCTCTGGATTCCAGGGGTTGCCCGCCATATCCGCAGAGCAACGGTTGTAAACAATACGCCGGTTTGCCGGCCAGGAGAAGCCCCATTGCGGGAATAATCCCAAGCCTGAGGGATCCTTTTTAAGCCGGCGCATAACTGCAGGCACCTTGGCATCTTTATCCTCAGCCCAGTATCCACTGTGAATCCAGCAGCCACAGGCTGTGGTGCCATCGGCTGTAAGGGCAGCAAAACCAGGCAGAACTGCATTTGTCTCTACATTATAGCCGTTAATTTCTTTGGCCACCTGTTTAATATTTGGCTCGTCTTCACCAGGAATATCATAATCCCATACCATATTCATTATGGCGTCAGGGAATTTACCCCCAGCCTGGTATTCTGCCTTAACGGCCTTAAATATTCTATCGGCAATCCACAGATCACTCTTGGCTTCACCCGGTGGGTTAACCGCATGGTATCGCCACTGTAACCAGCGTCCACTATTGATAACGGAACCCTCTTTTTCATAGGACATAGCAGCCGGCAGCATAAATACCTCAGTTTGGATTTTAGAAGGATCTGCCTCTGGTCTATGCCAGAAACCTGCGGTTTCCGTTTCAAAAAGATCAACGGATACCAGCCACTCCAACTTGTCTAGGGCTAAGCGTTCCTGGAAGGAAGAAGGTCCCCCTACGGCGGGGTTCTGCCCCCAGGCGAAGAAACCTTTCACTATGCCTTCAGACATTTCTTTGAAAATACCCATATGGGAACGGTTTTTGCCGTCATGCTTGGGTACCCAGTCATAGGCAAAGTCATTTTCTTGTGTAGCCTTATCTCCATACCAGGCCTTTAGCATACTGACGATAAACTTGTTCCTGTTTGACCAGTAGCTGGTCTTGGGAACTTCTTTATCAAAGTAATCCTGTAAGGTTGGGTGCGAATTGGCATTAAACATCGGGTTATATCCTGGCAGCAAATGATGAAGCATAGCCATATCTGTGGAGCCCTGAACGTTGGACTCACCCCGTTGGGCATTTAAGCCACCGCCCGGTATTCCGATATTACCAAGCAATAACTGGAGAACAGAGAGTGCACGACAGTTCTGTGAACCATAGGTATGCTGGGTAATACCCATAGCATAAATCACGTTGCCCGCTTTACCTGCCTTGCCAGTAGATGCATATAATTCACAGACCTTCTTAAACATATCTTCCGGTGTACCTGTGATTTTGCAAACAGTGCTAATATCGTAGCGGCTAACGTGTTTTTTAAGAATTTGGAAGGCACAGTTTGGATCCTGCAGTGTTGGATCCTTCAAAATCTCGTCGCCATCCTTCTGATATTGCCAGCTGGATGTATCATAGCTAAATACACCGCTATTCTCCTTTAATCCGGAGAATACACCATCTTCGCACTTAAAGTCAGGGTTAACCAGGAAGCTGGCATTGGTGTAGTTAAGTACATATTCCTTTTGGTACAGTTCGTTTTCAATAATGTAATTCATTAGTCCGTTAATGAACGCAATGTCAGTACCAGGACGAAGTCGTGCAAATAAATCCGCCATACCCGCAGACTTAGTAAGTCTTGGATCAACTACAATCAACTTGGCACCCTTGTCCTTGGCCTTCATAATCCACCTCATGGTTTGCGGGTGGTTTTCAGCCGAGTTGGAACCGATCATTAAAAAGACATCACTATGGATATAATCGATAAAGTGGTTAGTCATAACACCCCGTCCGAAAGAAGCAGCCAGACCGGCTACTGTAGAGGAGTGTCAGAGACGGGCATGGTGGTCGATATTAATCATACCCCAGGCACGCCACATTTTATGAAGCAGGTAGTTTTCCTCACTATCAAGGGAAGCACTTCCCAGAGCGCCAATGGCAGTTGTCCGATTAACGGTTACTCCTTTGTCATCTCTTTCCTGGAAAGATTCATCTCTTGCTTTCTTTACACGCTTGCCAATCTCTGAAAGGGTCCACTCCCAGGTTTTTTCTTCCCACTGGGAACTACCGGGAGCCCTATAAAGGGGTTTAGTAATACGCAACCTGTTGATTTCTCGGTCGCCCTTTTTATTTATTGTGTTATAGGTATCAATAATGGCGTTGCCTTTGGAGCAAATGGATCCTTCATTAATTGGGTGATCCGGATCCCCTTCACAGAAAATAATTTTATTTGGGTTGTCATTATTAGAATAAAGAATGATTCCGCAACCGCAGCCACAGAAGGCACATACGGTAAATGTTTCCTTAACTTTTCTTATTTTGGATGGCAACTTCTCTCCAGTAAGCTTTACCTCTGCCTCTGAAGCTAAAGCCGGGCTAGCAATCAGTGATAACCCTGCTGTTCCTAATCCAATACTTTTTAAAAAATCGCGCCTGCTTATTTTCCTCATGTAATTTTAACCCCCTCGGTTTAACCGGGATTGTTTTCGGCTTGCTTTTTGTCACCTGGTTTTTAGCGGCTGTCTTTTTCTATCCTGCTAAAACCTAAACTAGTACTGACCCGTCTAAACTCGTTTTGGTAATGTCCACCACCTTTCCAAGATATTTCTCCTATCTTAAAGCAATGCCTTGCCATCCTGTTAATGTTGGTGGCGGATTTTACTTTAATGCCACCCCCCTTCAAATTAATTATATATCTTTAATTAAGATATACAGGCCTCTCCCCAAAGATATGCAATATTATGACCATTCATTTATTTAAAAGAAAAATTAAAAATGTTTGTCCGAATCTAACCAAAACTGCATTAAATATATACGCATACTTATCCGTGTACGGCTAATTTTACTCCCTACCTAGGGCCTGTGCAATATTTTGTAAATTTAGAAAATTAAAAACTTTGACCCTTAAAACCCTTTTGGCAATCATTTTTTCACGGGCATGTTTACCATTAAAACAGACTCAGCTTAAGCCTTTGGAAAGGATTGCCACATTTATAAAGTTAGAAAAGTTAATAAAAAAAATAAAATTAATTAAGTAATTTGTTGTCCTTGCTAAGCCTTCCCAGCATTCTGCGCTTATCAATAAAGAAGATGCCAAGCAATAAGTTTTATTGGCATCTTCCTTTATTTTTTTATTTTTCTAATTTGTATAACTTCAGGGGCCTGCCCACTGGACCATACTGCATGTCAACCTTTACCTTGCCGCACTTCTCCATAAAGTCGAGATACCGGCGCACGGTAACCTTTGTAAGATTTACTTCCTGCGCTATATCAGAGGCCGATAAACTAGTATGCTGATTTTTCATATAGCCAAGTATCTGTTGTAACGTTACCTCATTTAATCCTTTGGACAATTCCCCCCACTGCTCTTTATCATTTGGGGATATTTTCTTTAAACATTCATCCTTTTCCCCGGAAGACTCGCTTGCCTCATTAGAGGCTATCTGATTAATAGGTTGAGATGAGATAGCCGTCGCCTTGTCAATCTGGTGTGTAAGGGCTTGGACCCAACCACCCATTTGATTGATCGCCCTGGCTAACTCCCCAATTTCATTTTGACTCTCTATTTGAACAGGGTTATATAAAGAACAAAAGTCACCCTTAGCAAATTTTTGGGTTTCTTCCGTTAATTGTTTAAGGGGGTCAGTAATATATCTTTTCGTATAGTAGATTGTTCCAACAAATACCAGAGCAGTAAGTATAACTCCTACAATTATTAAACTAATTAAGGAATCATAAAATAGCTTGTCATAATATTTTTTAGAAATACCTACGTAGAACATACCAACTATGTTCCCTTTTTGATCATAGATAGGCTTATAGGCTGTTTGATATTTATGTCCAACAACCTCTGCCTCGCCCAGATATTCCTTCCCTTGATTTAGAACTGTTTTCGCCACCTCTTCAGAAGCCAGGGTGCCAACAGCCCGCTCACCATCATCCTTTTTTACCGTTGTTGCTATCCTATTCTTACCCAAAAATATGGTACAGGTATTGCCGGTCAAACTGCTGATATAATCTACGATTTCATTGTTGTTATTTATTAATACCTCGCCTTTAAAAAGAAGCCCATTGTCAACCCTCCATGGCCCGGGGTATTTTAAGTCAACAATTGCCTCCGAGGCAGTCATGTCACTTTTAGCTTTGGTCACAGCAGCTAATACGGCTGTGTTTTTAATCTGAACTCCTATTGCAATCATAAAGCTGACAGCAAGAATAATAATAGCAGCAACCATCAAAGTAGTAATCTGCTGCTTTAAAGATTGCATTGTAACGACCACCCCCTAGTACTTATATAATAGATATATTATTAGATATTAATTCCAAATTCCCTTTTAAATTAAGATAGTTTTATTTTAATTTTTCTAAATTATCAGACATGCCAGCGGTCCCTAACATAAAATTTGTCCTCTTTTTATACAGCAACATTCGTGCCAAGGTAACAAAAAAATCAGTTCCCATTTAAATACCTATACTAAACAGTTCTAAATTAAGCTTATGGCACTTATTGCCCTGTTCCATTGTGGTATATGTTCCTTTTTGTTGCTCCATTTTGATTCATGTCGTACAAATTTTTGGTCATATTTATATGACCACCGCTCCAGAGTAAATAGACTTTCTTACGACATTTACCTTGAAGTGACCACTGGAATTTACATTCTTTTATTAATGCTATACTTAGCATAATCGTAAATGTTGATTGATTATTCTCAGCTTCTGTACGAGATCCCCCGTTAATACATTAAAAAGAGGTTCGCTGTGCTGCGAACCTCTTAATTTTACTTGAAGTACCTTACTCCTGCTTCAAATAATTTCTGATTCTTGTTGCCGGGAATATTAATACCAACATTTTTTCCTATTCTTTCGGAGTGACCCATTTTGCCAAGAACTCTCCCGTCAGGACTGGTGATTCCCTCAATGGCGTTAAATGAACCGTTGGGGTTATATCGAATATCATTACTTGGGTTACCATCAAAACCTACATATTGTGTGGCAACCTGGCCCTTGGAAACTAACCTTTCAATTAAATCCTCCGAGGCCACAAATCTACCCTCACCATGGGAAAAGGCCACTGTGTGGGTTTCCCCCAACTCAACATTGCTGAACCATGGCGACAGGTTTGAGACCACCTTGGTCTGTGCCATACAGGAAATATGCCTGCCTATTTCGTTAAAGGTAAGGGTTGGGCATACCTCATTTATATCTACTATCTTTCCGTAGGGAACAAGTCCCAGTTTAATCAACGCCTGGAACCCATTGCAAATTCCTAGCATTAGGCCATCCCGCTGCTCAAGCAGCTTCATTACAGCTTCCTTAATCCGGGGATTTCTAAACATGGTAGCTATAAATTTACCGGAACCGTCCGGCTCGTCACCGGCGCTAAATCCACCAGGCAGCATTATTATTTGGGCCAGTTCAATTCTTTTTACCATTTCATTGACCGACTGTTCAACATCCCTTGGCGTCAGGTTCCTAATCACCATAGTATCCACCAGCCCACCGGCCTTTTCAAAGGCCCTGGCCGAATCGTACTCACAATTGGTTCCGGGAAATACGGGGATAAATATTCTAGGTTTAACCACACTTACTTGTGATTTGCCCTTTGTTCCCTGATCAAATATTTTGAGCTTCAGTTTACCACAAGCATTAGTTACAGTTTTAGTGGGGAATATTTTCTCAAGGGGCTTTTCCCAAACTTCAAATGCCTCATTTATATCGATTTCTGTATTGTTGACACTAATAACCTGGCTGTCCCGGGTATGTCCAATTAAACTATATTCCACCCCTCTAAACTCATGGTCCAGTTCCACATTTTCAGCTACCTCCAGCAGCAGGGCACCGTAATCAGGCCTAAATAGATCCGCCGGTTCAATTTCTTGTTTAAAGTCCATACCTATCTTGTTGCCAAAGCTCATCTTACTAATTGCTGCTGCTAACCCACCAACCTTCACTACCTGGGCAGCTAATATTACTCCGGCTTTTATCAACTCTGTAACCCTAACAAAGTTCTTTTCCATGGCCATAAAGTCAGGCATCTCATTCTCATCCCGCTTAAGGGGCAGTAATACCACTTTGCTGTTGTGTTGCTTAAATTCTTGTGAGACCACCCTGTTGGCATTGACAATACCAACAGCAAAGGCTACCAGGGTGGGCGGCACATGTAAATCCATATAGGTTCCAGACATGCTATCCTTACCACCAATAGCAGGTATGCCAAGCTTCTTTTGTGCGTAAAAAGCCCCCAACAAAGCACTGAAGGGCTTACCCCACTTCACCGGGTCTTTGCCAAGTTTCTCGAAATATTCTTGCAGGGTCAGGCGGGCGGAACTAAAATCACCGCCTAAAACCACTAGTTTACTAACAGCCTCAACAACCCCATAGAGGGCACCATGAAATGGACTCCATTTTGCCAACTTTGGATTATACCCGTGGGTCATAATTGTTGCAGTATCGGTCTCTCCGGATAATACCGGTATTTTGGACACCATGCCTTCAGCAGGAGTAGCCTGATACTTTCCTCCAAAGGGCATTAATACGGTTGCCGCTCCGATGGTGCTATCAAATCTTTCCACCAGACCCTTTTGACTGCAGACGTTTAAATCTTGCAAATTAGCGAGCCATGCCTCTTTTAATTGAGGTAATTTTCCTATTACTGCCCCAGGCAAAGATCTAAAATAATTTTGCTGTTCAGGGGCAGACTTAACAACCACTTTAGTTTTTTGTTTAACTCCATTGGTATCTAAGAAAGCTCTACTTAAATCCACAATATACTTGCCCCGCCAGGACATCTTTAGCCTAGGGCTTGAGGTAACTTTTGCCACCACCGTTACTTCTAAGTTTTCTTCCTGGGCAAATTTACAAAAGGCCTCTGCATCCCCTTGGCTAACTACAACGGCCATCCGCTCCTGGGATTCGGAGATAGCTAGTTCCGTACCATCTAGGCCTTCGTATTTCTTTGGTATGGCATCCAGGTCAATTTCCAAACCATCCGTGAGTTCACCTATAGCTACCGAAACCCCACCAGCCCCAAAATCATTGCACTTCTTAATCATAGTGCTTACGGTTGGGTTTCTAAATAATCTCTGAATCTTTCTTTCGGTGGGGGGGTTCCCCTTTTGCACCTCAGCGCCGCAGCTTAGCAGCGATTCTTCAGTATGCTCCTTGGAGGAACCGGTGGCACCGCCACAGCCATCGCGTCCTGTTTTGCCGCCCACCAGTATTACCAAATCACCCTCTATTGGTGCCATGCGAACTACGTTTTTTCTAGGGGCAGCACCTATGACAGCACCTATTTCCATGCGTTTGGCCACAAAGCCCTCATCATATACCTCTGCCACTTGGCCGGTGGCAAGTCCGATTTGGTTTCCGTAAGAGCTATACCCGGCCGCTGCTCCGGTAGTAATTTTACGTTGTGGAAGCTTCCCAGGAAGGGTTTCCTCCACACTGACCCTGGGATCTCCACTCCCAGTTACACGCATAGCCTGATAAACATAGACCCTTCCCGAAAGGGGATCCCTGATGGCACCTCCGAGGCAGGTAGCTGCTCCACCATAGGGTTCAATTTCCGTTGGATGGTTATGGGTTTCATTTTTGAACATAACCAGCCACTCTTCATTCTGACCATCAATGTCAACATCTACAACAATGCTGCAGGCATTTATTTCATCCGATTCATCCAGATCGGACAGCTGTCCCCTTTTCTTAAGCTCCTTCATGGCTAGGACAGCAATATCCATCAAGCAGACATCTTTTTCCTTGTCACCGTAAACAAATTTTCTTGAGGCCAGATATTCCTCGTAGGCTTTTTCAACAGGCTGATTTAGTAAACCTTTTTCAAATGAAACCTCTTCAATTTCCGTCATAAAGGTGGTGTGCCGGCAGTGATCCGACCAATAGGTATCAATAAGCTTTATTTCAGTTATAGTTGGGTTTCTATTTTCTGTATTCTTAAAATACTGCTGGCAAAAAATAAGATCTTCACTATTCATAGCCAGACCCAGGCTTTGTGACAATTCCTGAAGTTCCATGGCTCCATGATCAATAAAGTTATCAAGCACAGCGACCTCCCCGGGGACTATGGCCTCAAAATCTAAACTGGTAGGTTTATCCAGGGAAGCTTCCCGTGACTCCACAGGGTTAATACAGTAAGCCTTAATTCTGAGAAATTCCTCTTCACTAATTTGCCCCTTGAGTATAATTATCTTTGCAGAAACAATATTGGGGCGTTCCTTTTGAGTCAAAATTTGCACACACTGGGCTGCAGAATCGGCCCGTTGATCAAATTGGCCTGGTAAATACTCCACCCCAAAGACCCGTTCCCCTGGAGCACATGCCAAATATTCATCATACACTTGATCCACAGGAGCCTCAGAAAAAATTGTGCTGCGCGCCGCCGCATATTCTTTATCTGTAATACCCGAAACGTCATAGCGATTTACTACACGAACAGCCTCTAAACCTTTAATGCCCAGGTTCTCTCTTAGGTCTGACAGCATGCTCCTGGCCTCAATATCAAAGCCGGTGCGTTTTTCCACAAAAATCCTTCTTACATTTTTCAGCAATTAACTGCCCTCCTATAATTTCCTGATATATTTTTTAAAGGTTTAACCTGTCCATCTAAAGGGTCAGGTAACGAAAATAAGGGTTACTATTTAAAATAACCCTGGACGAATTAACTATATACTTGATTATCTGATATTTACACCTTTAAAGCAACGAAAATTTCTGCTCTTTTCACCAAAAATTGCATTTAAGGTTTAGATAAACAGAATATGGACTTCAAAGGTAGTTTTAAAGTCCATATTGTATATTTATTGACAAAGGGCCGATATCTCCGCCATTATTTGTTTATTGGAAAAGCCCTTTACGTCGGCGGCCCCGCTGCGGCAAGAAGATGAGCAGGCACCACAACCCTGACAAAGGCTGGTATTTATTGAGGCTACGGTCCTTTGCGTTTTAGGGTCGACTTTTGCCTCAATGGCTCTAAAGGGACAAACATTTTTGCAAACCAGACAGCCGGTGCAAATCCTTTCATTAATTTGGGATACCATGGGATCCGTGGCTAATTCCTTCTTGGCTAGTATGCCTAGAACCTTGGCTGCCGCTGCACTGGCCTGGGCTACTGAATCAGGTATATCCTTAGGTCCCTGACAGCAGCCGGCCAGAAAGACACCTCCGGTATTTGTTTCCACAGGTTTTAGCTTGGGGTGGGCTTCTTGATAAAACCCATCCTTGTCGGTTGAAAATCCCACTAATTGAGCTAAATTATCTGCACCTTGACTTGGCACAATGGCTGTAGCCAAAACCACTAAATCAGCTTCAATCTCCACTGGTCGTCCCAGGAGGGTATCTGCCCCCATAACAATCAGCTTATCTCTCCGTTGGTAAACCTTGGATACCCGGCCTCTGATATATAGGGCCCCTTCATCCACTGAACGCTGATAGAATTCCTCATAGCCCTTCCCAGGAGTTCGCACATCCATATAAAACACAACGGCCTGGGAACCTTCAATTTTTTCTAATACTTGATGGGCATGTTTCGCAGTATACATACAACAAGCTCTGGAACAATAGGTTTTCCCCTTTGATTCATCCCTTGAGCCTACACATTTGATAAAAACAACCCTTTTGGGTTCCTGCCCATCTGAGGGTCTAAATATCTTACCTGCCGATGGCCCGGAGGTATTTAACATCCGCTCAAACTGAAGTCCCGTAATCACATCAGGAAACCTGCCATAACCATATTCACCATAGGCTTTTTCCCAGGCAAATAGGTCATATCCAGTGGCCATAACAATTGTTCCCACTTGAAGTTCTAGAAACTTCTCAGTATCTTGATAATTAATTGCTCCAACCTGACAAACCTTCTGACATACTCCACACTTCCCGTTTTGGATCATCCGGCAACCCTTTGGGTCTATCACCGGTTTGTTAGGTACTGCCTGTGGAGAATTAATGTAAATGGACTTCCGCTTGCCTAAGGAAAGGTTATAATCACTTGTTACCTTAGCAGGGCACTTTTCAATACAGGAACCACAGCCATTACACTTATCATGATCTACATACTTTGTTTTTTGTTTAATCTTTACTTGAAAATTGCCTATAAAACCCCCTACCTCAACTACTTCAGAGTAGGTATACAGCTTTATATTGGGATGCTGTACCACAGCAACCATCTTGGGGGTAACAATTCAGCCACTGCAATCTAACGTAGGAAAGGTTTTATCCAGCATGGCTAGCTTGCCACCTATAGAGGGTTCCCTTTCCACCAGTACCACCTGGTGTCCAGCCTCTGCGATATCAAGGGCTGTCTGCATTCCTGCAATTCCCCCGCCGATTACCAGGGCTACCTTTGTCACCTCAATCTTATTTTCATATAGAGGTTCCATGTCCCAAGCTTTAGCAACTGCCCGACGAACCAGGGAAATGGCTTTATCTGTTGCCTTTTCCATCATCTTGGGGTGTACCCAGGCACATTGCTCCCTAATATTAGCTATCTCTAGCATATAGGGGTTTAATCCCGCCCTTTTCAGGGTTTTTCTAAAGGTTTGCTCGTGTAATCTGGGAGAACACGACGCAATAACCACCTTGTCCAGCCTTTTATCCTTGATGGTCTCCACAATCAGGTCTTGTCCCGGCACAGAACACATATACTTATAATCAGTACTATAGACTACTCCAGGAAATTTAGCGGCTTCCTGGGCCAGCACAGACACATCCACTGCACTGCTGATATTTGAACCACACCAGCAGACAAAAACGCCAATCCGGTTCATATAATCAATCCCTTCTGTTTTTGCTAACCAACTAAAGAAGTTACGGGATCTGTATTAACAAAATGTGTCTTCATATTTAATTCCTTGGCTTGTATACCCATAGCCAACCCCAATAACTGGGTAAAATAAATGATGGGAATGTTAAAGTTTGTATTGTAAAGCTTATTTATCTTTTTCTGCCTCATATCAAGATTAAGATGACACTGGGGACAGGCATCAACAATACAGAGTGCCCCGGCGGCGGCAGCACTGGACAAAATATCTTTAACCATTTTAAGAGATACTTCTTCATTTGTGACCGAAAGAGAGCCTCCACAACATTCTACTTTATGGGACCATTCCACAGTCTCAGCACCGGTAGCCTTAATTAGATTGTCCAAAAGTTGTGGGTTTTCAGAGTCATCAATACTAACTACTTGGGGCGGTCTGACTAATAGGCAGCCATAATATACAGCTACCCTTAGTCCCTGGAGGGGCTGCAATACCCGAGACTGAATTTTATCCACGCCAATTTCGTTAAATACGTCTATGATGGAGAGAACCTTAACACCCCCTTGATAGGGTTGTTCCACCGCCTGGTTTATTTTAGCCAGTAAATCCTGGTCCCTGGTTAATTTCCAGTTGGCATGTGCTAAGGACTGGTAACATGCGGCACAGGGAGATGTAACATTTAACTTCATTTCCTCTGCCAGGCATAGATTCCTAGCCGACAGTGCCGTTGCCAGATATTCGCTGGAGGCATGGGCAGCACTGGCACCGCAGCAATTCCAATCAGGAATTTCTATTAATTCAATGCCAAGGGCCTTACTGACAGCCCTGGTGGATGAATCATATTCTTTAGCTACAGATTGCAGAGAACATCCAGGGTAATAGGCTACTCTCATTTTTTCTCTGCCTCCAATCTTTTTACATTTTCCATAATACGCTTGATATCCTTCGCCCCCTTAATCCGGTGAGGTCCGATATTTAATTTACCTTTGGTAAACAAGAAAAATCCCATAAAGGCATTCTTCAAAGGATCAAGGGTGTTCAAATTATATTTCATCATCAGGCCCATTTCATGGGTTCGCCCATATTTTTCCAAATCGCTTAGAAACAAACTGTTAAATATTGATACCCTTCGGCCTCTTCCCGTTGGTCTAATTCCCCGTTCAATTGCCTTCTGTCTCAAACTATCCATAAGCTTGGCCAGGTCAACTCCTTTAGGACAACGGGTGGAGCAAGTGGCACAAGAAGCACACAGCCAAATAGTTTCTGTTCTAAATGTTTCTTCTAGTAAGCCAAATTGTAACATTCTGATAATTTTGTTCGGGGCAATATCCATGGCAAAGGCTACCGGACAACCTGCTGTACATTTACCACATTGGTAGCATTGCTGAAGATTAAATTCATTGTTATTAATTGGTAGGTTAACTGTTTGCATCAAACCAACTCCTTCTTATGGCTTAATCCACCCTCATACTAGTTTAACTTCAATATGCTTAAATTACTATTTGTATTAATAGCGTAATCCCTTATCCTAGCCCGATTAGTCAAATTCCTTTTACCATATCCCTGCACCAGTTGATATTATGTCATAATACGCAGGTGTTTCAATATTTTCCAAAAATAAAAGGGCCACGAACTGCGTAACCCTTAAGAAATTTCCTTATACCCATACTTAATGTCATCTAATTAACCAAGGTTGTTATGAAACATCGGATTGTCGAGAAACTACCTACATTCGGGTTTTAATAATCCCTCACGACTCCTATCTCCGCAGTGGACAGCGTTAATCCCTTGCTTCGGGCGAAAATGGGCCGCCTTCGAGTAAACATCGTGTTTACCTCAGGCTTGCCCGGACGTCCATGTCCGGGCACCCATTTTCGCATCCTCAGCTTCGCGAAGCGCTGTTTCCACTGCTCCGAATGTCGCTGCTCGGGATTATTAAAACCCATTTGTACCTTTTTCAACAGTCTGAAGGTTGTTATGAAACAACCTTGCTAAACGGCTGATGCCCGTTTCGATTTGGTCTGGCGATGAATTGGAGAAGTTTAACCGCAGGCAATTTCGCCCCCCTCCAGTCGGAAAAAATGCCGGGCCTGGTACATAAGCAATTCCCAGTTTGATGGCTTCATTTAATAGAGAAGTTGTATCTAATTGGGGCGGCAGGGTGACCCATAGGAACATACCGCCCTGGGGTTCTGTCCATTTTACTCCCTCTGGAAACTGCCTTTTCATTGCCGAAATCATAGTATCTCTTCTTATTGCGTATTCTTTACAGATAGCTTTAATATGTCCCTTAACGTTACTGGAAGTCAGATAATTGTAAAGGACCCGTTGGACCAAGGTTCCGGTATGCAAATCGGCACCTTGCTTTGCCAAAACCATTTTGGGCATTAGCCCGGCGCTGGTTGTGGCAAAGCCCAGCCTTAAGCCTGGTGCAACTGTCTTAGAAAAGGTTCCCAGGTAGATCACCTTACCGTCTTTATCAAAGGCTTTAATAGGAGGAACCGGAGTGCCGCTGTACCGAAGCTCCCTATAAGGATCATCTTCAACCAGGGGTATATGATGCCTTGCTAAAATAGCTGCCAGATCCTTTCTTCTTTCTAGGCCCATTGTTTCACCTGTGGGGTTTTTAAAGGTCGGGGTTATATAAATTAACTTTGGTTTATATTGGGTTATGGCCCTCTCCAGTGAGTCCAGTTCAATTCCTTCCGGGTCTGTTGGTACTGCAACCAGACTAGCTTGATAACTATTAAATACTTGCAGGGCACCTAGATAACTGGGACTCTCTACCAATACAACATCCCCTGGATCTAAAAATAGTTTAGCCACTAGATCAATGGCCTGCTGGGAACCATTGGTTATCAATACTTGATCCGGTGAAGTATTAATTCCTATTTCAGCTAAAGCTGCGGCAATATACTCCCTTAGTGGATAAAATCCCTCTGTGGCACTGTACTGCAGGGCAGATTCATCACCTTCACCAAGGACTTTATTAAAAGTCTGCTTAATCTCCTGCAGTGGAAACATCTCTGGAGCCGGCAGGCCACCGGCAAAGGATATTATGCCAGGCTGTTCTGTGACTTTTAAAATCTCCCGAATTATCGAGCTTTCCATTCTTTCTACCCGGCTTGCAAAGTTATACTCCACCGTTATACCCCCCATTTCATATCCGCCCAATCAAATTTTGTTTATTCATAATAGCAACCTAATTACCGCAAGGTAAATATCCAATTAAGGGGTAAATTTTTATATTGGATACCAATATAAAAGGGTCCGCCTAGGCGCACCCTTTTACTAATAATTATTTATTAACGGTCATAATATTTATATAGGGCCTGAGTCCCGCAGTTTTCCTCTCCTTCAGCAGCCAGCTGATCGTATAGGGACTTTGTTAATTCCAGTCCAGGTGTACTCAATCCCATTTCCTTTGCTGCTTCTAAAGCTATTCCCATATCTTTAATAAAATGCTTTATATAAAAGCCTGGTTCATAATTATTATCTATTATTCTCGGAGCTAAATTGTTTAGGGACCAGCTTCCTGCAGCACCGGCACCAATGCTCTTTAAGACCGAATGGGGATCTAGCCCGGCCTTTTTTGCATAAATCATTGCTTCACAGACACCTACCATGTTGGCGGCAATAGCTATCTGGTTGCACATTTTTGTATGCTGGCCCGCTCCAGCCTTTCCCTGAAGTATTATATTTTTTCCTAAAACCCTAAGGACTGGCTCCACTGCATCAAAATCCCCTTGCTCGCCTCCCACCATGATGGTTAACGTGGCATCCCTTGCCCCTATGTCCCCTCCGGAAACAGGTGCGTCCATAGCCATCATTCCTTTGCTTTTGGCAGCCTCATATATTCTTTGGGCTAATGTAGGTGTGGAAGTAGTCATATCTATTAAGTAGGTTCCGGCCTTGGCATTTTCAATAATTCCCCCTTGACCCAGATATATCTCTTCAACATCCCGGGGGTACCCTACTATGGTAATAATTACTGTGCACTGTGCCGCTAAGCCAGCCACCGTGTCTTCCCAACGGGCACCCATCTCTATCAAGGGATCAGCCTTAGCTTTTGTTCTGGTATTCACCATTACCTGAAATCCACTCTTTAGTAGATTAGCAGCCATACTTTTCCCCATTACCCCCGCACCGATAAAGCCAATCAAAGTGTTTTCTTTGTTTAATATCACTGTACCCTCTCCTCTGGTTTAGGTTTGTCCTTCTTTTTGAACGCAATAGGCGACGTTGCACATTTGCCTCGTCGCCTGCTTGGTTTACCATATAATTATATCATATTTTGAAATGCCTGATAAGTTCGTTTACATCCTCTGACATCTTGGACATGGCTGTTGCCGATCCGGTAATTTGTTGTACCACAGCACTAATTTGTTCAGAAGAACCTGCCAAATCCTGAGTGCTTTGACTGATATGCTCCGCCCCGGTGGCGATTTGATTTACATTTTCTGTTATTGTGGCTATGGCCATGTAAATCTCGTTAAAGGAATTGCCGGTGTCTAAAATTACAGTAGTAACATGCTCGGCATCACTGCGGCTGCTTTCCATTTCCATTAGTACTGCATCTACCCGACGGAGCACCCTACCGATAAGATCCTGAATTTCCTTAGCCGCAGAGGCTGATTTCTCAGCCAATTTTCTGACCTCATCGGCAACCACTGCAAAGCCACGGCCCTGTTCCCCTGCCCTAGCAGCCTCTATGGCGGCATTTAATGCCAGCAAATTGGTTTGATCTGCAATCTGAGTAATAACCTCTGTAATTTGGTTAATATTTTGGGAACGTTCATGAAGTATCTTTACAGATTCAGCAGCCGTATTTACAGATTGCTGAAGGGTATTCATCTGTTCTACCGATTGTTGGGCCAATTGGTTACCCTTTTGGACCTCGACGTTGGTTAAGGTCATTGTTTCAGCAACCTGCCGGGACCCTGCCGCACTTTGCTCAGTTATTGCAGCCACTTCGGTGCTGTTGGAAGCTATACTATCCACTGTGGCGCTAACCTCTTCGCTGGCAGCAGCAAGCTCCTGGCTATGACCGGACAGTATCATAGCCTGATTAGATAAGTTACTAACCATTCCCCGTAGGTTTGCTGCCATGGTGTTGAAGCTTATGGCTAGCTCGCCTAATTCATTATTCACAGACACCTTGACATCATGGGTTAAATCTCCCTGGGCCAAGGCTTGAGAGCCTTCATTCAATAAACTAACTGGCTTTAGGATCAACCTGTTTGCCAACCAAAGTATAAGAATCGCTGATAAGACTAGGATAAAAAGGCCGGCTATCACAATATGTTTTAAAGCTGTTGAAAGGATCTGATCAACAAATTCCTTGGATACTCCTACATAAAACATACCAACAGCATTATTGCTCTGATCATAAATTGGCCGATAGGCTGTCTCGTATTTTACTCCCACGACAACGGCCTCACCATAGTAGGGCTGTTTGTTTTTTAATACTGTCTCAATTACCTGGGGAGATGCCTGTGTTCCCACGGCCCTTTGTCCGTCCCTAATAACATTGGTGGTAACCCTTGTATCATTAAGGAATATGGTGCATGTATCGCCCGTCAATTTGCCTATGTTATCCACGATAGCTTCATTTCCATTAATAAGCATCTCGCCTTTATAAAGTTTATCCCCCTCCACCCGCCAGGGTCCGGGGTAAGACTTTTCTATTAAGGCTAGTCCCATTTCAATATCGCCCTTAGCCTTTTCTATGGCTGAAACATTGGCCGCGTTTTGCACCTCATAATATGCTATATAACCAGTTGCTGCCATAGAAATTAGCAGTACTGTGCCAACAATAGCAATAAGCTGGGATTTTATAGACTTGATGCCCTTATACATTTGTACGCCTCCCTTAACTATGTCCTTAACTCAATTGTATATAAATTAGTCCATGTACAGCTTTATACTTGTATACATTTGTAAAAATTATAGGTTAACAAATCTATCTTAACAATGTATTTCGGATTTGTTTAAGCTTTATTTAATTATTTTTAAACTATTATGGCAAAGCTTTCATGAAGTTACTTCTATTTAAATTTAACATTTCCTTTTTTATATTAGCATATTAATGGCATTACCACTTTATGGACAGCACTATTCATTTTTTTTATTTTCCATCCCTAACCCCCCTCATGATTTTCTTGAACTTATTCCATATCTAACGCCCAAGTCCCTCTAGTCAGTGTGTGAAAATTTTAAATTTTGGCATAATTTTTTTGTTAAATAAGGGCCCCACCACATTCTTGTGGTACGGCCCTTATTCTTAGCCCTATGACCTTAATTGAAATTTCAGTGTCAGTCCCTCCAACTCCTCTGCGATCCTGGTCAACTCCTGGGCAGTAGATGCTACCTCCTCCATAGCTGCGGACTGTTCCTCCGTGGCTGCCGCAACAGTTTGAAAAGAACTGATTATTTGGTCTGTCGCTGTGGCAATAGCTATGATATCAGTTCCTACGCTTTCTACCCCATTACTAATATTTTTAAAGGCTTCCCCTGCCACCTTTACCGCTCGGGAGCCTGCTTGCACCTGAACTGTTCCCTTATTCATTGATTTAACTGCCTCTCTGCAGCCTTGTTGAATATCTCTAATGATGTTTCCAATCTCCTTAGCAGCATCAGAAGATTGTTCGGCAAGTTTCTTTACCTCTTCGGCAACAACGGAAAATCCCCTACCATGTTCTCCGGCCCTTGCGGCCTCTATAGCAGCGTTTAATGCCAGCAAGTTTGTTTGTCCAGATATTTGGCTTATAAAATCTATAATCCTATTAATCTGATCAGCAGATAGATTAAGGTCATTCATTACCCGTTGACTGTGCCCCGTGGCCTGCTCAATAATCATCATTTGCTCCTGAACCCGCTGTATACCCTGCTGCCCTTCCCTGGCATAAATATTTGCCTGGGTAGAAACATCCTCTGCATTACGGATATTATGATTAACCTGTTCTACTTGACCAACTATTTGGTTTACAGAGTTTGCTGTTTCACTGCTGCTTGCTGTTACATTCTCTGCACTTGCTGATAATTGATTACTGGAGGCAACTATATCAACTACCTTATTCTTTACCTGCTCAACCATTAGGCATAAATTACTATGCATAGTATTGAAGGCCCCGGCTAATTGTCCCAGTTCATCCTTGGAGGAAATTGCTATCTTATCAACTGCCAGATTTCCTTCTGCAATCTGTGTAGCCCTGTCTGCCAAGCCCTTTATGGGTCCTAAGGTTTTGTTTGTCATAACCACCGTAAAAACAATTACCATAAGCACCACCGTCAAAGTAATAAGAAATACAATGAAGGAAATTTTCTTAATCATGGCTAAAGCATCGGCCTTGGTTTTGCCGGCAAATATTACACCAATGTTCTTGCCATCTGCCCCTACCAGAGGCATATAAGAAGCAACATATGATTCTCCTAAGATTTTGGCATCACCAAGATAACTCTGGTTTTCTTGTAGAATCCTATGGGCTATTTCAGGATCAAGCTGCGTGCCGACCAGTCGCTTATTTTCCTTGACTATGGTTGTATTGACTCGGGTGTCCTGTAAAAATAAGGTTGCGTCAGTTCCAAACAAGTCTTTTATTTCATCCACCACATGCTCTTTGCTAAGATCATATCCAACAGATATAACTCCCACTATCTGACCCTGTTCATTTTTAACAGGTACACCGGACCTGGCGGAAAGCTTTACTACAGTTCCGCTTTCAATAACTGCAATTGGCTCACCCTTAAGTGCCACCTGTACATTCTTTTGATTCATAACGCTATCACCCATTTTGGCAGGATCATGGGTGCGGGCTATGACAATGCCTTTTTCATCCGTAATGGTGGCAAAGTCAATTCCAGTGCCCTCCACAAGGGGAGTCAGTACATCTAGCACCCCACGGCTATCCTTAGCTTCTATGGCCTCCGGTACTCCCTTATATTGGGAAAATACTTTGGCCCGGTTCAGAGATTCACTCATATATTGCTCCAGGGCCTTATTTAATCCAATCATTCCACTAAAAGCCTGTTGTTGACTTATCTCTTCATTGTATTGGGAAAATATGTAGATGGCTGATCCCACAGTGGTAATGATAGCTAGCAAGATTAAGGCACCGATATACAAGAGAAGTTTTGTTTTTATTGATTTCATATTATTCCTCCCTATTTATCCATTTGTTATAAACCAATTTCCCAAAAGCGCAAAATGTTGTCAAGAGCCACTTAAATATAATCAAAATGAACACAAGTATATAACTAAAATTTAGTCATTTATATTATTTTGTTATTGCCTATGAAAAAAATAAAAAACGCCAAGCTAAATTAACTCGGCGTTGGCAGCTATTTTTTATGTGACAACCTTTTCATATTTAATCATTTGGGCTTGAAATAATATCCCCCTTGTGAAAAAATATACAGGTTATGGATTATAGTAAATACGCTCCTTAAGCATTCTTTCAAATTCCTTTGCAGGTACGGGCTTAGAAAACAGGTATCCCTGCATCTCGTCACAATTACACTCTTTAAGGAAATTATACTGTTCCGGGGTCTCAACCCCTTCAGCAACCACACCAATCCTCAGACTTCTCCCAAGTACAATCACTGTTGATGCTATGGCGGCATCTTCATTTCCTCGGCTTAGGTTTGTGATAAAGGACTTATCAATTTTCAACTTGTTGATTGGAAAACGATTTAGGTAGCTGAGGGAAGAATAACCCGTGCCAAAATCATCAATAGATAATTGTATACCCATCTTAGTTAGCTTTTCAAGCATCTGGATTGTGTACTCACCGTTTTCCATGGCTACACTTTCTGTTATTTCTAATTCCAGCCAGTTGGGTTCCAACCCGGTCTCAGCTAAAATCCGGGAAATGGTATCTGCCAGGTTTTGCAGTTGAAACTGCCTTGATGATATATTCACGGCTACACGGATTGGTGTGTAGCCCGCTTTCTGCCATTCCTTATTTTGAATACAAGCGGTGCGGAGTACCCATTCCCCAATAGGAACTATTAAACCGGTATCTTCTGCTATAGGTATAAATTCAACCGGAGGTACCAGTCCTCGCTGGGGGTGTTGCCAGCGTATTAATGCTTCCATGCCAATAATTTGCCCATTCTCTATGCTAATCTTTGGCTGGTAAAAGAGAACAAACTCCTGCTGCTCCAAGGCCCTACGCAAACTACTTTCCATCTCTAATCTTTCAAAGGCCTTTTCATTCATGGTAGGAGTATATAGCTGATAGTTGTTGCGTCCCTTTTCTTTGGCCAAATACATAGCTGTATCAGCATTTTTTAATAGGGTTTCACAATCCTCCCCATCATCCGGGTAAATAACTATACCAATACTGGTACTTAGATATAGTTTGTGTCCGTAAATTTCAAAGGGCTTATTTATTGTTTCCAGTATTTTTCCAGCTACCTTTGCAGCATTTTCAGCCAGTTTGACCTCCGGTAGAAGAATTGTAAATTCGTCTCCCCCCAGTCTGGCCACTGTATCATCCTCACGCACACAAGCAGTTATTCTTATAGACACTTCTTTTAAAATCTGGTCCCCGACCCCATGACCCAATGTATCATTTATTAATTTAAAGCGGTCTAGATCTAGGAATAACACTGCCAAAACCTGTTTATTTCGCTTTGTGTGTGCCAACTCTAAATTAAGCCGATCAGTAAATAACATCCTATTTGGCAGACCTGTGAGGGCATCATGAAAGGCTTGATACCTAATGGTATCTTCATAACGCTGCCTTTCTGTAATATCCCGTGATACAAAAACAATCCTACTGTCCCCAGAGGCAGTTTTATATGTTTTGCCGGTACTTTCAAAGCGCCTAATTTCCCCATCCTTATGTACAAACCTAGCAATCAGATGTTCTGTGTTTTTGTGCTCATAAATATTATTCAATTCCTTCATAACATCATCAGCATCTTCAAAGTAGGTAAGTTCTGCAATTTGTTTGCCTTTTATTTCTGCCGGGCTATAACCCAGTACATCTTCAAAGTTGGGACTAGCATATAAATAAAAACCATTAATATCAATCTCACTAATTAGGTCATACATGTTTTCTGTTAATGTACGATACCTCTCTTCACTTTCCCTAAATCTTTCTTCTTTCCTCTTCCTTTCAGATATATCACGTATTATAAGTGTATAGAGGATCTCCCCCATGGCTCTGAACCTACTGGCGGTAATTTCAACGGGAAAGCTCCCCCCTTCTTTTCGGCGGGCAACCATAGCTCTTGTCTCTCCTGCCAGTTCTTCCAATCTAAGAGAAGCTATATCTAAATAGCATTGTTTTTCGGTACAATTCAGGTTATCAACTAATATGTTGGCATTTTCCCCTAGAACCTCTACTGCTTTATGTCCAAATATGCTTTCCGCTGCTTTGTTAAAAGTTAGAATGTAACCACCTGAGTTGATGGTAATAATTCCGTCTAAAGCATTTTCTATAATTGTCTGAGCAAATGCTTCACTTAAGCCCAAGGTCCTTTCAGTAACACTGGCCTTGATCAACCGCCCCACACGATTGCGTAATACCGCCCAATTAACCGGCTTAGTAATAAAATCCGTTGCACCTGCTTTATAAGCCTGATCAACATCCTTATCATCATAAAGGCTAGTAATAATAATTATTGGTACACGTTCTCCTCCATGAATCTGTCGAATATGTGCACAAGCTGTAAAGCCATTCATTACTGGCATTACACAATCCATTAAAACCATATCCGGCTTATGTAGATTATAGGCAGCAAGGGCCTTTTCACCATTTTCGGCTTCCTCTACCAGGTAGCCTTCATTCTCTAAAAATTCCCGTAGTTTAAAGCGCATAAATTTAGAATCATCCACCACAAGAACCAAGGCCCTCTTGCTATCTCTAAAGTAATTTATCATAAATTCCTACCTTTTATTAAAAAATAAGCTACTTGCCATGAAGTATATTCCAGAAGCGATAAAAATTCAATCTGCAAAGAAAATATTTTACCATTTAAATGTACTCGAATTGAACTAATTTATTGCTTCAAATTAATTAGACGTCAACTTTTTACGATCTATATTAATAGCAAATTAACTTACAACATTTTCCATCAAGCTGAATAATGTGTAAAAATGACTTAAATATACGAGGTGATATCTATGCCTAATAATCAATCCTTTGGGACTTTTCCCTATACCATTCAATCCGGAGATACTTTCTTCAAATTGGCCCAGCAATACAACACAACAGCAAACGACCTGGCCTTGGCAAACCCCGGAGTGGATTCTAATAACTTGACATTAGGTCAAAATATTTCCCTGCCCATGACAAACCCGGCAGCAATAGCCGACATAAAGGGAGGTCCCTTAAGACCTCAAATAAGTGGAGTGGTGAGATTTTTTAACGCACCTGGTGGCACGTGGGTTTGTGCCGAAATAAACGGGCTTCCCCCTTACCAGCCACCCACAAATGGAAATCCTGTTGGACCCCATGGCTTTCACATCCATGAATTTGGAACTTGCGAGGTTGGCGATCCGGAGGATCCCTTCCAGGCCGCGGGGGGACATTGGGACCCCACCAACCAGCCCCACGGTAACCATGCAGGTGATTTCCCTGTTCTTTTCTCAAATGACGGTTATGCAAAAATGTGCTTTTTTACGAATAAATTTACCCCCTCAGAGGCAATAGGACATTCCGTGATAATCCATAGAAACCCTGATGACTATAGAACTCAGCCCGCCGGCGACTCGGGAAGAAGGCTAGCCTGTGGAGTAATAACAGAAGCCTAGGAAAACAAGTGCAAAAAACTCTAAATCTATAACTATTGTAAAAAAGGGAATCTCAGCCAAAGCCGAGATTCCCTTTTTTTCTAGCTGCTTTAAGCAGCTGGAAATTTGCAATTTTATATGGGTGTTACCTATGCTTGAGGAAAGTATCTTTTCAAGAGACCGTAAAAGGCCATGCAGTGTCTCGCTTCGTCTTTACAGGCTTCATGAATTGCATCATGGACAGCGTCCTGCCCCTCATTTTTAGAGCGGGTGGCGATTTCCTTTTTACCGCGGTTGGCACCGGCTTCGCCATCAACCAGCTTTTTCAGGTTTTCCTCTGTGCTCTCACTCAATACTTCCCCAAGGAGTTCTGCAAAGCGAGCGGCGTGGTGACCTTCTTCCCAAGCAATACGTTTCATAGTTTCAGCTATCTCTGAGTAGCCTTCTCTCTCGGCCTGACGGGCCATAGCAATATAGATGCCCACCTCCATACACTCACCCTGGAACTGCATCCTCAGATCCTCTTCAAAGCCAGAGCCCTTTGCCACACCCAACTTATCCCAATCCACCAGATCTGGACCGGAACTGGTCATTAGTTCAAATTTTTCCTCGGGAGCTCCACAGGTAGGACATTTTTCTGGCGCATACTCTCCCTCTTGAGAATAACCACAAACAGCACAACGGAATTTTTTCATAGTATTTAGCCTCCTCATTATATTTTTAAATTAAATTGCCCCTAGGCAAGTTTTATAAAGATAATTTTAATTTCTGGCTTGGTAACCCCCAAAATATTAAGTAAAACCTTAAGGATTTGGCCTTCGAAATATAATTTATTATCTTTATTAATTAATAATCATTATAAATTACCATTAGCTTTTTGTCCAGCACTTATTTTGAAATTGACATACTTTTTTAAGATTTATAATAAAAACCCCTCACCCATTGGTGAGAGGTACTTTGTGCTGCTTTCACTTACTTTTTTATTGCGAGTAAACCGTAAAAATTCATTACTTCTTTAATTTTATCTTAATTGTGTCGGCCATGCGGTTAAAACAAAAAGGCACACCGGATGTGCCTTCTTAACCCTTAGCTAATTATTGTAGCTTAAATCTCTTAGTCATTAAATCAAGCTCCTCAGCCATTTTGGCTAAATCTTGAGAGGTGCCTGAAAGTTCCTCCATTGTGGCTGTTTGTTCCTCTGTTGAAGCAGCTGCATTTTGAACGCCGGAAGCCATTTGTTCAGTAGCTGAAGCTAATGATTGAATTTCGCTGGCCATTTCTTGAATTGACAAAATGATTTTCCCGATGGATTCACTTACCTCATGCACCACCTGAACACCATCTTTTGCTTGAATTTTCGTATTCTCCATACTCTCAACGGCTTTATGTGACTCCTGCTGGATAACCGAAATAAGGTCGTGAATTTCCTTGGCTGCGTTTGTGGATTGTTCGGCCAATTTCCTTACTTCCTCAGCCACCACCGCAAACCCACGTCCTTGCTCCCCGGCCCTGGCCGCTTCAATGGCAGCATTAAGGGCTAATAAATTCGTCTGATCAGCAATTTGGGTAATTAATTCAACAATCTTGGTGATTTGACTGCTGGCATTGCTTAGCCCTTGGATTACCTGAGAGCTATCCTCTGTAGATTTATGGATAACATCCATCTTCACCCTTATATTAGATATGGCCTCTTCTCCATTTGAAGCGTAGACAGTTGCTTTGTCTGAAGAATCGGCAATGTTTTGGGAATTGGCAGCCACTTGCTCAATGGTTGTTGCCACTTCGTTGATGGAAGCTGAAATTTCGCTGGCATTTAAAGCCATATTTTCTGCACCCTTAGAAAGGTTTTCTGCGGACGAAGTTACATTGCCTGACTTCTCCTGGAGGTGAAGAACCATATCCTTTAGGCTCAGCAGCATTTTATTAAAGGAATCCGCTAATGCTCCAATTTCATCCTTAGATTTAATTTTTATCTCGGTACTAGTCAGGTCATTAGAGGCAATCTTGGCCGCCTCTTGGCTCACGATCCGAATGGGTTTAACCATTCTCCAACCCATTAAGTAACCAATTATTGCACCTAATACAGTCACCAGTGCCAATAAAACTATAGAAATCTGTATAGTATTATTAGCATTATCAAAATTCATTTTTGTTTCTTTATCTACTGCATCAGAAATAAGAAATTCAAAGGTATTGCCCGACGAGGATAATTTGCCAAACAATTCCTCATTGGACCTAATATGGCCCATTAATCTTTCTTGAACTTCTTCCCTTTCGTCTCCCTCTATATCCTCACGTTCCTTTATTAAATTAAGGACTTGCTGCCCATATTGCTCATAGGCCATGGCTCTTTCATTAAAGTCCCCATATAATGCCTTTTCCTCTTGTTTGACCAATAATGGTTCAATGCTATTCAAATTCTCCTTAGCACGGTTTATGGCTTGTACATACTTAGAAGCGTCACTGGGGTTTCCTGTCACTGTATAGGAGATTAAATTAGCGGCAGCTTGATTATAGTTAGCATTAGTCAATGTTATCATGTACCTGGCATGGGCCTTTTCATTAATTAATCGGTCGTAATTATTGTTTATATTCCAAATGTTAACAACCAAAAATGCTCCAATGCAAAACATTAATGACAAAATCACTCCAAAACAAAGCATAAATTTACCTAGAATATTAAATCTCAAAATTATCCCCCCTATGTTTTTAGTCCTTAAAACCGCCGCTTAAAAACACAAAAAGCCCCTCGCAAAATAGGGGTTTAGCCAGACAAGGATCTTAAGCTGCCATTACTAAAAAACATATTATGGTTAGGCAACCTGGCAGTCATACCATAATGGCTTAGACCCATAGCTTTGCGTCCCCACCTTTCGATAGGTTTGCCTTTATCTATAAAAATAGGACAATTTTCCTATATCTAGATTACAGTAAATTGTAAATCTTTGCAATATAATGTTTGAATTTTGGGGAAATTGCTTTAAATCCAACTAATTGGCACTTGTTAACATAATTAGCATATATTATAAAAAAACTTACTAGAAAGGGACTGTTAGAAATGTCTTCTTATATTCGTGTTCTGCATGCCTCCCCAGACGCTCCGGCTGTTGATGTTTATGCTAATAACACCGCACTCGCTAGAAACCTAAGCTACCGAAATTTCACCGAATACCTCCAGGTTCCTGCCGGCACTTATAATCTAAGGGTTTTCCCTGCCGGTACAATGACCAATCCTGTTATAGATACTACTATAGAGATACCGGATAGAAGCATATTTACCGTTGCAGCCAAGGGCCGGTTAGCTGATATTGGGCTCCTTTTAGTTCCAGATACACCTGGCACAGTACCCCAGGGTATGATCAATATCCGCTTTGTACACCTTTCACCCAACGCACCCAATGTTGACATTACCCTTCCCGATGGGACCATCTTATTCAGCAATGTTCCCTACCAGGGTATCACGGAATATTCTACCATTAGCCCCGGAACTTATACCCTACAAGCCCGGGAAGCAGGCACTAATAACATTATATTGAATGTTCCCAATCAAACCTTTGCACCAAACCGTTTCTATACCGCCTATGCAGTTGGACTAGTAGGAGAAACTCCTCCTTTACAATTGCTTACCCCGTTAGACGGCAACAGTTATATAAGGGTGTAACCTTTTGATGTCAGGAAAAGGACCTAGTCAAATAATGAGAAAAGGATATTCACCAGTCAAGGTGAATATCCTTTTCTCTAAATACTTACCGCCTCATGTCTTTTTCCCTGATCTGAACCCGCCGTATTTTACCGCTGATGGTTTTGGGAAGCTCTGTCACAAACTCGATTACCCTGGGGTATTTATAAGGAGCGGTTGTTTTTTTGACATGTTGCTGTAATTCCTTGACCAGCTCTTCACTTGGTTCGTAGCCCTTAGATAGAACAACAGTGGCCTTCACGATAAAACCCCTGACGGGATCAGGAATCCCTGTCACAGCCGATTCCAGAACTGCAGGATGCTCTGCCAGCGCCGACTCCACCTCGAAGGGTCCGATCCGGTAGCCGGAAGATTTGATAATATCATCATTTCTGCCCACATACCATAAAAAGCCCAATTCATCACGGTAGGCAGTGTCTCCTGTATGATACAAGCCATCATGCCAGGCCTTTTGGGTACTCATTTCGTCCTGATAGTAGCCCATAAACAAGCCCTTTGTTCTAGTCTCCAGGCTTTCGGCCTTTAAACAGATTTCACCGGTCACACCCGGGTCAACCTCCTGACCATTTTCATCTACAATTACCAGGTCATAACCAGGGGTGGGAAGCCCCATAGAGCCTGGTCTTGGCTGGACCCACGGGTATAAGGTGGAACAAGAAAGGGTTGTTTCCGTCTGCCCAAAGCCCTCGAAGATGCGCAGACCCGTAGCCCGCTTCCATTGGTTATAAACCTCTGGGTTTAATGCCTCACCCGCAGTACAACAGTGTTTTAAGGCCGATAAATCATACTTGCTAACATCTTCTTTTAGCATAAACCGATACATGGTCGGTGGAGCGCAAAAGGTGGTAATACGATATTGGGCCAGCTTTTCTAAAATATCTGCCCCCTTAAAGGTATCAAAATCATAGGTGAAGACCGCTGACTCGGCAAACCATTGGCCATAAAATTTACCCCATAGGGACTTCAGCCAGCCGGTATCGGAAATGGTAAAATGCAGACCATCCGGCTCAGCCCTGTGCCAAAAGACCCCAGTAATGATGTGGCCTAAGGGATAGGAATGATCGTGTGAAACCATCTTTGGGTAGCCGGTAGTGCCGGAGGAAAAGGCCGTAATCATCATATCTGTAACCTTGGTTGCTTCTTCTCCGATTGGCCGCTGCCAATGATCAGGAGCGGCTTCAATACCTGCCTCAAAATCCAGCCATCCCTCCCCCGCTGCCTTACGCCCGGTAACGGCCTTTATCTGAACGGTCTTACATTCCGGCATAGCCTTGTCAAAATCCTCAGTGCAGCCTCCGTCGGCGGTAATGACCGCCATCTTTATACCGGCAGCCTGGCAGCGGTAGACATAATCCTTGGCAGTTAACAGGTGAGTAGCCTGAACTGCAACAGCACCAATTTTGTGAAGGGCCAGCATGGCATACCAAAATAAATAGCTTCTTTTCAGTACCAGCAGAACAAAATCGCCTTTTTTAATCCCCAAGGATTTAAAGTAGTTGGCAGTTTTATCTGACCAGAGCTTCATATCCCCAAAGGAAATTCTCTTTTCTACCCCATCCTTGCTGACCCACAGCATGGCCAGACTGTCAGGCTTGTCCTCCGCCAATTTATCCAGCACATCATAGGCAAAATTAAAATCCTCCGGGCATTTTATGGAATAATTTTTGTATAGGTCCTCTAGGGTTACAAAATCATCACGATGTCTGCCGATATACTTCTCATACATGATCATAACAGTTCCTCCTTATTTCATGACAATTGCCAGAAACTTCGCCGGTTTATCGCCATGAGCCTTCATAGCGTGAGGAACTGCGGAATCGAAGTAGACGCTGTCACCCTCACCAAGCGTATAAGTCATGTCACCAATATAAAACTCCATACATCCCGAAACCATATAATTAAACTCCTGTCCACAATGGGAGTGACGCTCCGGTACCGCATCGCCGCTCGGTTCCACTGTCACCATAAATGGTTCGGCCTTTTTATTGCGAAATGTAAAAGCAAGGTGCTTGTAATCATAGGCCTTTCTACGGTTAATATCATAGCCGCCACCCGCTCTGACCACAGAGCACAATGAGAGCTTGGGTGTCTCGCCGCTGATGATATCCACCACATCAACCCCTAAAACACCTGCCACATTATACAAGAAACTGAAAGAAAAATCCTTTTCCCCGGCTTCATAAAGCAAATAGTCCTCTGCCGAAACCTCAAGGATCTCCGAAATTTTTTCAGGCGTAACACCCATGGACTCCCGCAGCATGGATAATCTTTTACCAATATCCTTTAATTGCTCTGTCAAAATAAACTTCTCCCCTTCCCAAGGTAAACTTAAAAGTACTAGAATTTTCTTTCAAATTCCACAAAATTACCTAAAATTCCTTCTTCCCCACTCCACTACTTACATTTCTCTAAATACTTACATTTTGTTCATTAAGGCATAACCAATCAGTGTTAAAATAGAGTCCATATATTGACACAAAGGGGTGAAATTATGAACTATCAGAATGATGAAGAAATATTACAAGCAATATGCTATACTGCTCAATTTATCAGTGATTTAATGCCTTTAGATTGTATGGTAAGTGTAACGGACACAGAAAAGTTTCTTGCATATCATCCAGGTCAAAAAATCGACGTTAAGGCTCAAGTTGGTGCTCCTATTCCCGCTGAGGATATCATTAAAGCTGTTCTGCAATCCGGCCAAAAAATAGTTGCTGAGGTACCTAAACAGGCCTATGGATTCCCCTTTAAAGGAATAGTAACAGCAGTTAAAAATATTAAAGGTGAAGTAATCGGTTCATTTAACCTAGGCATTGATTTATCAACACAGGTTGAGCTTACACAAATAGCTCAACAGCTTGCAGCATCATTTGAGCAAATTTCTAGCAGTACACAAGAGCTTGCGGCGGGAGCCCAGGAACTTAGTTCATCACAACATGAACTTTTATCAGTTTCCAACAATGCCCATAAAAACCTTAAGCGGACTGACCAGATTCTAAATCTTATTAAGGACGTTTCCGCTCAAACAAAACTTTTAGGCCTAAATGCTGCTATTGAAGCCGCGAGAGCAGGTGAAGCGGGTAGAGGTTTCCACGTTGTTGCAGAAGAAATTAGAAAATTATCTGATAGAACTGCCCAATCGGTTAAGGACATTAACGAAATACTAAGCAAACTTAATGAGCAGGTATTACAGGTAAGCGAATATGTGAATAAAACTCAACACATAAGCGACAATCAAGCAGCCGCTAGCCAGGAAATCTCCGCCTCTGTGGAAGAGAATGCTGCTATGGCAGAAAACTTAGTTGAAATTGCTCAAATTCTATAGCTTTTAGCCCCTTAAAAGGGGCTTTTTTATTTATCACAGACCCATTAGTGCATAAACCCAAGTAATAGCAAGGTGCCGCCCCAAAATTAACCCTCAAGTCGCCGAAGGAGTCCTTGACCCAAAATAAGACAAAGGGACGGTTATGGTGTCTAAGTTAAACCAAAGTACACAACAACAGAATTGTGTCCAAAAAACCCTCATTTCCACGCTATTATCACGTATCAAAAGAAGGCATGGATCGATACACATAGATTACTTTGGCATATACCCGCTTTTATTTCTTTTTTCCTAACAATTCTTCAACAGAAATATCCAGTGCTTTTGCAATAGCAACAATCTCATAATCCTGGACAAGGCGATATTGTCCTTCAAGGCGGGAAAGACTCGTCGCACTGATATCCAAACCCATGGTTTGCAATTTTGCAAGGAAATCGTTCTGCTTTATTTTCTTTGCCTTCCGAAGGGCAACAATCCTAGCTCCGATCATGTTTTTGTTGCCAGGCGGATTCTTTCGTGGTTTCATACCTTCGCACCTCACTATTTTTCATTTTATGTGAGGACACGATGGTTTTGATGCGGTATTCGCAGTAAATAAGTTGACATTCGCATTAAAATTGAAGAGGGTTTGACAGAGAAATAAGACAAGAAATTTGTTGTTTTACAGTATACAGATACATCAACTGCATTATGTTGTTGATGAGAAGAAACTCCCATTTTTTCTAACTTAAAATCCAAACAAAGGAGATCAGAGCATGAAAATGGCTTCTCTCAATGAAATGCTGGAAATAGAGAAGGAAAAACTCAACAGGCTTGCGGATGAAGCCTTGAAAAATGGTATTCCTCTCACGCAGGACGATGCATTTATGGAGCAGAACCGCAAAATTGACGCATTGATATTTAATATACAAATGGAGAAAGAAATGCACAGGAAAAAGAAACCAAAGTGAGGCGCTATTTTTGGAGGTAATTTTCTGGAAGTAAAGCTCAATCGGGAATCGTATAATATACCGAAACATATCGGCTACCTTTACCTTCTTAGCTTATATTATCTGCAAAAAGAAAAAGCAGAATACCATTTTGGTATCCTGCTCTTTTGTTCTTATGAGAAACTGGGAGCCACTAGACAGTGCTAAAATGGATACAGCCGTTCCATCCGCAGTTTCTAATTATAGAATATCATTAGTTAGCCCAAAGCAAGAGTTTTTAACATAATATCTAGACAAAAAATCACTTGGAGGCCTCATATGAACCCATATAACCAGGAAAATTAGGTGTTCTTTTATTAATTATATCGTGAAACTCCCGTAGTTTTTGGTGAAATAAACTTTCATTTCGTTCAGGTCTAATATGGTTTAAGCTTTCCGTGTAAAAGCTTTCAGTACCCCTGCTACAAAATCAGCTAGTTGAATTCCTCTACCCCCAGGAACCATTTTCATAACTTTTTTAATTATACCATAATTCATAGCGGAACCCATGCTATTACATAATAATTGAGATGCGCTGGGATCCTGAAAAGACAAGTGGACGGTTCTATTGTCTGAACGTCCCTTGTTTGAAGTTGTAACTATTGACATCCTGGTCTAGTCTTCGGGGTCAGACTTGCACTATTGCACATTTTTACGGCTTCATAAAGCAAGTAGTCTGCCGGCGAAACCTCAAGGGTATCCGCAATTTTCTCAGGCATAACACCCATAGACTCCCGCAGCATGAATAATCTTTTACCAATATCCTTTAATTGCTCTGTCAAAGTAGTACCAGAATTTTCTTTCAAATTCCACAAAATTACCCAAAATTCCTTCTTCATGAAACCATTATCAATTACCTAACACGAAAAAAGGAACTCTCACCACAACCTTGAGAATCCCTTTGTCTGTTAAGAAAAGCTTCAGCTAAATTATGATTTTAATCAAGGGGACAGCCCGCCCCTTATCTTTACTCAAAGTTCAGAAGAATAAATATCCCTGCCCTTATTAATTACTTTCATTCTCCTCAATAATAGCTTTTATAACCTTGGAAATGAGACGAATCGTTTTGGGAGAACAATGCTGTAGCATTTCTGATATTTCATCATTTAAATATCCCGTTGAGGTATATAAAGAATCAAGTACCAGATAGTCAGGAGTTATATCAAGAACATTACATATTTTAACTATGGTTTCGAGACTAGGTATAGAATGACTTCTTTCTATATTACTAATATAGTTATTTGAAACACCAATTTTTTCAGCAAGTTGTTCTTGCGTTAGTTTTTTCTTTTCACGTGCAATTTTTAGACGATAGCCAAGTTTTTTATAGTCTATATTCACATATCATCACCCATTAAAAGATTAACAGGATTCCCATGCCCAAAACACGATCTGTAAGTGTAATATATACTAATTGTTTAAAGCTAAAATAATTAACACTTGAAGTGTGATTTGAACTTGTATTTTAAACATATCCATATTATACTGCTAGTGTAAATTTAAACTTAAAATGTAATTGTGTTTATAAACTGGTGACAAAGCGGTGACAAAGGGACGATTCCGGTGGCTTGTTATTTTGGTTCATCTTAGACAGCGGAGCCGTCCCCAATCTTAATATCCAGGTAAAGGAGCTTTGAGCATGAAAAAGACGTCTCTCTATGAAAAGTTGGAAATGGAGAAGGCAGTACTCACCCAGCTTGCCGACGAGGCCTTGAAAAATGGTATTCCATTTACGCAGTATGATAAATTTATGGATCAGAACCGAAAGATTGACTCATTGATACTTGAGATACAAAAAGAAAAAGAACGTAACAGAAAAAACAACAGAAACGATAAAGCAACTTCTCAGCAGCGCTCCTCTTGAAGAACTTTTTGAAAAGATAATTCAAGGGAAAAACCTGAGAAATCTATTGTTGGGTGTGCTTTAAATACAATGGTAGTCCCTTTGCTTCAACATAAAACAATTCTTTAACTGCTTGCAGACATTACATTTAACTTAGGAAGGACAAAAGACTAATTTTATTGATAAAATAATACTCTTTGTATCTTGCTATAAAATGTTTTTGTGCTGGAAATAGAGAAGGAACTACCCACCATACTTGCGGATGAGCCTACGAAAATTAGAAATGTTCCATATTTACATAGATTGTTCAAATGCAGAACGCTAATTGTTACATAATTTACCAGTTTGCTGTTGGTGATATTTTGATTTAACTAAAAATTTGCAATTTTAAGAATAATGGTGCTGGGTACAGGAATTGCAATATAAAATTGACGGGTGCATAATGCCCAATAAACGATTATAGGGGGGATAACATGAAAACATTTAGAGTGCCAAAGGATATTGTCTTTGGTTGGGGAGCATTGGAGTATTTAAAACAGGTTAAAGGTAAAAAAGCATTTATTGTTACTGACAAGGTAATTGAAAGTTTGGGTTTTGTTGAGAAAGTTAAAGGTTATCTTGAGGAAGCAGGCTTACAAACGATGGTATTCAGCGAAACAGAACCGGACCCATCCCGTGACACAGTAGAAAAAGGCACCCAGTTAATGAAAGAATTTAAACCCGATTGGATTGTTGGCTTAGGTGGTGGTTCAGCCATAGATGCTGCCAAAGGAATGTGGGTACGATATGAACATCCTGACCTAGCCTGGGACGAAGTGTTTGGAGTTTTTCCACCACTACGCCAAAAAGCTAAATTTATTGCAATTGCTACTACCAGTGGTACCGGTTCAGAAGTTACCTGTGCTTCTGTTATCACTAACCGCAATGTAGAGCCTCATGTAAAAAATGTTATTGCCAGCAATGAAATTACCCCAGATATTGCTATTGCAGATCCGGAGTTAGCGTCTCAAATGCCTCCTAAGGTTACTGCAGCTACAGGCATGGATGTATTAACCCATGCTATTGAATCCTACACATCTATCGCTGCTACCGAAGTAGATAAAGCTCTTACCTTAAAAGTTATTCAAATGGTCTTCCGCAGCTTGCCAAAAGCCTATGCTGATGGTAGAAATCAACAAGCGCGGGAAGATATGCATACTGCCTCCTTCATGGCTGGCATGGCATTTACCAACTCATTCCTCGGAATAGTTCATAGTTTAGCACACCAATTAGGTTCTCAATATGGCATTCCCCATGGAGCGGCTAATTCTCTGATGTTACCATACGTAATTAAGTTTAATGCTATTGCAGTGCCTGAATTATATGCGGAAATTGCCGATGCACTAAATATTAAATACGAAGGTACTAGAGATGCAGTTGACAAGTTAGTAGAAGCTATTTTCCAATTACAGAAAGATATTGGGCAACCTCAAGTTATAAAAGCTGCGGGTGTTGATGAGAATACATTCTTTGAAAGATTAGATGCTACAGCCCAAAATGCTTTAAATGATATTTGCACTTATTGTAACCCAAGGGTGCCAAACGTTGAAGATATGAAGCAGCTTTACAAACAAGCATTTGGGAAATAATTCGTAAGTCAAAATGAAATTGCACTATCTTAAAGGGCTGAAAAAAGACGCTATGTGATTGAAGATTCTAGACTACAATCACTAGCGTCTTTTTATACAAACTCATAACCTTTGTGGTAACTATTGACATCCCGGTCTATAAATATTAGACTAAATATGGGTCTAAATTTTATAGACCAAGGAGGGCTGCAGCATGAGCGAATATAAAATGACGCAGAGCGAAGCAAGATTTGCCGAACTAATCTGGCGGCATGAGCCAATCGCTTCAGGCGAGCTTGTAAAGCTATGCGAAAGAGAATTTGACTGGAAAAAATCCACCACATATACCGTTTTGAAGAAACTTTGTGACAGAGGTATCTTCAAAAACGAAAACGCGGTTGTATCATCCCTGATAAAAAAGGAAGAGTTTTACGTCAGGCAGAGCCGCCGTTTTGTCGAGGATATCTTCGGAGGGTCTCTCCCCAAATTTCTAACAGCATTCATCGGCGGAAACAGCCTCAGCGACCGGCAGGCCGAGGAGTTAAAGAAGCTGATTGACCAACATAAGGAGGGATAGCCGTGGAGGATATGTTCATCTCAGTCTTAAATATGAGCCTAACGGCAAGCTATGTTATAGTCGCCATTATGCTGGCGCGGCTTTTTCTTAAAAGAGCTCCGAAGATAGTTTCCTATGCTCTGTGGTCGGTAGCAGGCTTCCGGCTTGTATTCCCATTCTCCTTTGAGAGCGTGTTCAGCTTAATACCCTTCAAGTCCGCACCTATTCCTCAGCCTATGCCCCCTGTTGACAGCGGGATCAGCATGATGGACAACGCCGTCAGTCAAGTTCTCCCTGCCGCAACGCCTGCAGCGAGTCTGAATCCATTGCAGGTCTGGCTGACAGTGGGTTCGTATCTGTGGCTTGTCGGCATCGCAGTTATGCTGATCTACAGTGTGGTTTCTATCATCCTCCTGAAACGGCAGCTGAACAGTTCGATTCTCATTGAGGATAACATCTATGAAGCCGATAACCTTAAAACACCCTTTGTCCTCGGATTATTCAGGCCTAAAATCTACATTCCGGCAGGGTTATCGGAGGAGGAGAAACGTTATATTATCCTGCACGAGCAGACACATATCCGACGGCATGACCATGTAGTGAAATTCCTCTCTTACTTTATCCTCTGCCTGCACTGGTTCAACCCCCTAGCGTGGGCTGCGTTCCTTCTAATGAGCGCGGATATGGAGATGTCCTGCGACGAAAGGGTCTTGAAAGAACTGGGTGGCGATATAAAGAAGGAATATTCAACCTCGTTGTTATCCTTGGCAACAGGACGGCGCCTTATTAACGGCAGCCCGCTGGCATTTGGCGAGGGCAATATTCATGGGCGGATAAAGAATGTGCTAAACTTCAAAAAACCCACCGCATGGGTCACCATCGCTGCGGTCATGTTAGTCGCAGTTTTAAGCGTGGGCCTTGCGATGAACAGGGTAAATGACGGTACCGGTGATTATGATTTTGCCAATTTCAGTGTGAATGGGTTTGTGCTCGGCGCTGATACGAACAAAATAGATACATCGACACTTACCCCCACAGCACCTCTGAATGTCAGCAACGGCTATGATTTTAATTTTGAAGAAATTCGTTATGGCGCCGACGTGAATACCGGACGGCTTAGAAAAATGCTCGTCAATGTTTATGACGGAGCATCTATCCCACCTCATAATCTAACAAACCTTGAGCAAATTATCGAAATCTATGGACCAGGCAAGAAAGGTTGGCAGGACAGAGGGCAGAGGCTTCGCTATATGGAGTATCGCCAGGAGGAGGGGCGCTTGTCGGCAACGGTTCGGTTCGTCTATACGGACGGAGAAGCGGAAGGGATAAACCACCGCCTTATCTGGGTAATAGCCGAGAGCAGTCTGCCCTATCCCTACCCGGTGGACGCGACTAAAATAGCGGTGGGGACGCCGATTGATGAGGTCCGTGAAATTCTCGGCGAACCGTCCGGTCAGCTTTCTGGATTACGGGGCGAAATTTACGTTTTGGAGGACGGCAATAGAGTAATAATCTACTACGATGCAAACGGTTTGGTGGAACGCGTTAAAGCAGCCGAAAGTGCGGAGGAAGTTCCTAGGCTAGAGGAAACCAGATTGGCGCCGACCTCTCCGAAATTGTCGCCGGAGCAGAGTATTGGCGCCGATATGGTGCAGCTCGACTACGCATCCAATGATATTGTGATATTTCACGATTATTTTGGACTGTTTGTTTACGACCTGAATTCACAGAAAATCGTCCGCAGTCTGGACTTAAACCCTATCGGATGTACCGCGACACAGGGCGATAATTATTGCGAGGTATCGGTCAGCCCAGACGGAAATACGGTGCAGCTTCACCCCATGAGCAGCAAAAATATGTATGTCTATACCGTTTCAGACAATAGCCTGAGGGAAACGGTCTATGAGCGGATGGAAAATAGGTTTACCGGCTTTGTTGACATAACTGATATAGTCGATTATCAAAAAGCGGGAAACTACAGCCATCACGCAGTCCGCTTTGACACAGGCGAATATGGCTACCTTCATACCTCTGACTGGACACTTGGTACCCTCGCTTATGTACGCGACGATATGGTCTATAGGCTGTTTGATGTCTCTTTGTAAAATAGCATAAAAACCGCCTTACTTTTGTTAAGTAAAGCGGCCCTCGTGCGGGGAGTTGGGGGAACCCTAGAGACGGGATATGTTTGCTTCCATAAATTCTGAATATAAATAAGATATTGGGTGCTTATGCGGTGTTTCAATCCAACACTTTTCCTTGTGGGAAAAGTTACTGGTATCTTTGGAGTTCATATGTTTAAATTTTTGATTAACCAAATCTAATATTTTCATTTCCTTGTCATTAAAAGTAAAGGTGATTTCACTAGCAGGTTTAATATAATTACCATATTCATCTTCACAAATTTCTATCTTCTTTAGCTACTCCTAAAACTTCCTTCTCACAGTTGCCACAGTATATATTTCTCGTTGGCACCTTTAAATCCAACCCCTTGTAGAGCAATTTCTAATACAATTATTGACTCTAGCTGGGGAAAAATCCACAACAATATTATCAATTGATAACATTGTTGGCAAAAACATTGGGCGCCCACTTCCAAGGGAAATCCTAGTCTACAATCCCGTCGGCCATCAATTAAAAATCCCCTTAAATAACAAAGGGCTTTGAATTAATACATCAATAAAAACATAGTTTAATTCAATAATAATTTATTGAAATACGATAAATTATTTGCTAAAATAAAATTAACGACAAATAGGTGAGGTGCTTTTATGAAACGAGAAACATTCTTTTTAAAGGTTGCTGTTATACTTATTGGGATTCCGATTTTTGGTTTGTGTTTATTTGGGTTACCATCTTTTGTGAATTATTTAAATTTTCCTGTTTTAGTCGCAATGTATGCGGCGGCGGTCCCATATTTCTTTGCTCTGTATCAGACTTTAAAACTCTTAAGTTATATTGATAAGAACAGAGCTTTCTCTGAGTCGTCTGTAAATGCTTTGAATTATATAAAATACTGTGCAATCACAATCAGTATTTTATACGCAGGAATCACACCACTCTTATTTCCCATAGCCCAGTCAGACGACGCCCCAGGGATCTTAGTAATCGGGTTGGTCATTACTTTTGCTTCCATTGTGATTGCAGTCTTTGCTGCTGTTCTTCAAAAGCTGTTAAAAAATGCCATAGACATAAAATCAGAAAATGATTTGACGATATGAGGTGAAGTACATGACGATTATAATCAATATTGACGTGATGTTGGCTAAAAGAAAAATGAGTGTGACGGAACTTTCGGAAAGGGTTGGAATAACAATGGCTAATCTTTCTATATTGAAAAATGGAAAGGCGAAAGCGATCCGTTTATCGACTCTTGACGCCATTTGTAAGGCGTTAGAATGTCAGCCTGGAGATATTTTAGAATACCGAAGTGACGGGGTCAGTTAAGTAAAATTTTTTGCAGCAAGCATTGCTAATGAAACAGAACTCAAATATTAGGGGAGGTATAACCATGGATATTAGCAAGCTGATTATTGAAAATATTGCTAACCCCCATGAGCTGGAGAGAATGTACAGAAAAGAACCAGAGACCTTTAAAAAGTCAATCTCATGCGCCTTGGGAAAAAAACCTGATTCCCAGGTTCTTACCGTTTGGTATGAGAGATTGTATTTTAAGGAGCCAGCAAATACAGAAAAAGCTTCCTTGCTTCAAAAAGATTTCTTATCCATGGGCATTTTAGCAATTCTGGCCGGGATAAGCACAAGGATAATTTTGCACTTTGCTGAACAGCAAGCAATAGCTCCTATTAACCTTGCATTTGGTATACTTCCCTTTATGGCCACCTATTTTCTATACAATAATACCCCCAAAAAAAATGTTCTTTATACCCTAGCATCGCTATTCCTACTCTCGGTATTTTATCTTAATATGCTGCCACTCGAGCATAAAGACAGTATTATCCTGGCCTATTTACACCTTCCCATTTTCTTATGGGTCTTATTAGGGCTTGCATTTACAGGAAATGAGTATGGCCTAGGCAGCACAAGATTAGCCTACCTTAAATTTAACGGGGAATTTTGCATACTCTACACCAGCATGGCAATCAGCGGAATGCTGTTAACCCTTTTAACCATGCAGTTATTTAGATTCGTCGGCATGGATATTGCTGAATTCTATTTTAGAAATGTCGTTTTATTTGGTGCTGCCGCTCTCGCCATTGTGGCAACATACCTGGTATCAAGGAACCTTAAACTTGCTAAAAATATTGCACCATCTATAGCCAAAATTTTTAGTCCCCTTGTACTGGCCACATTATTAGTCTATCTTATAACGGTTGTTTGGGTCGGTAAAAACCCATTCTTGGACCGCGATTTCCTGATATCCTTCAACGGAATACTCCTAAGTGTATTGGCCGTCACCATATTTTCCATTACCGAAAGCGGTAAAGACGAGAAAAAGAATATTTCTGATTATATAAATTTTTCCTTAATTGTTCTTGCTCTTATCATTAACAGTGTGGCTTTATCCGCCATAGCGTTCAGGCTTTCTTCTTTTGGGATTACGCCCAACAGGCTTGCTGTTTTAGGCGTAAACATACTTATCTGGGCCAATTTAATTTGGATCATGATCTCCTATGTGCGTTTTCTGCAAAACAAAACCGGATCTCCAACCATCCAAGCTGCCGTTACAAAGTATTTGCCGGTCTACGGAATTTGGGCAGCTTTTGTTACATTTACTTTTCCTTTAATTTTTCATTAGGCTTTTATCAGATATTATGAGGAATAAAAAAATGAACGAAATTAATATCGACAAAGAAGAGGACGTTAAAAGAGCGAAAAAGATGGTATTAATTATTATTTCCCTGTTCCCGTTATTCTTAATTGCTCTAATATCTTATGGAGTTTATTGGGCTTGTTTTGATATGAACCGACTACCTAAACAAGTATTAATTTCAGAAGTTAAATCACCTGACGGGGCATATACAGTAAAGGCATATTTATCTAATGGTGGTGCCACTACATCATTTGCAGTATTAGGGGAGTTGAATTACAACAAGGTGGCCAAGAAACCAAAGAATATTTATTGGAACTATCGCGAGGACCATGCAGACATAAAATGGATTGATAATGATACGGTGATTATTAACGGACAGAAACTGGATGTTCCTTATCAATCATTTGATTTTAGAAAAAAGGTCTTCCCCAGGCAACTATTTTGAGGGTAATCAGTGTCAATAGTTCGTGATTTCTCTCTATAAAATTATTATTTTTAAGATAACTTATAATTGTTTTGGTTTACATTATAAGCTCGATATATAAATATTTTTGGACAAATGCATTATAGCTTTTTTAAATAGCCACAAGGATTTTAACGCTATGCGAAAGAAATAGGTTGTAAATAAATCTTAAAAGGTTTTTAATAACTTTTCATTTATGGAGATTTAAGATGATGTTTTGTCCAGAGAGCCATGTCTGCCTAATCCCATTCTCACTTATATATATAGCTAACCTTTCATGAACTTTAATTTTAAACACCACCTTTTCTAAATTCTAAGAACTGTCCATGCATTTATTGTGCATCTTAGTTTCTAAGATGAATGGATATTATTCTAAGTATTTAAGAATTAATTCCTTGTTCCTAGGAAAAATGTTACTATAAAAAAGAGATGGTTCAATGAGAAATATTATCAGCAAAAGATTGAAGCTAGACTACCTTATAAGCAATACAGACGATTCAAGACCGATAACTGAAATCGTTCAAAATCCTGATTTTTCCTCAGCCTTTGAAGCCAGCAACCTAGGTGATGCTATAGTTAGAATAGTTAACATCTGTGCAGAATTTGGTTTGTCAGATGATGTTATGTTTGAAATGATTAGAAAGGCAAAAGACAAATATGGCTTACCTGGGGGAGCCGGTGGAGTAGCTGCTCATGGCCCTGACTACCCAGGTTCTGGAGTCTTAGAAGATGAAGAAATTTAAGGGGGATAGTAAAATGACTAACGAAGAATTTCAAAAACTAGTATTAGAACAACTAGGAAGCATTAACAAAAGATTAAACTCAATCGATGAAGGGCAGGAAAGACTAGAATCTAAAGTAGGTTCGCTTGAAGAAGGGCAGATTAGACTAGAATCTAAAGTAGGTTCACTCGAAGAAGGGCAGATTAGATTAGAATCTAAGGTAGGTTCACTCGAAGAAGGGCAGATTAGACTAGAATCTAAAGTAGGTTCGCTTGAAAAAGGGCAGATTAGACTAGAATCTAAGGTAGACAAATTAGAAATTCGTATAGAAAACGAAGTTATTGAAAAAATTCGTGGTCTTTACGATTACCGAGAAGTTACAAACGATAAATTTGACCAGGTCATAGACAAACTATCTGACATAGATGACAGCATAAACTACGCCCTGGCTAAAATAGCACGGCATGAAATTAAACTACTATCAAAGAAAAAATTACCTTAAACACTGCCGACATTTTCGCGCAGCTGGCACGACAATGGAGGATGATTAGACCTGTTTATCTTTAACAACTTGTATAACCTAGCTAATGAACTAGACATCAAAGTTGTTATCACAAATTTAACCCCTGGCTTATTAAAGCCAATGCCAGAACTAAAACAATTTACTTTGAAAAATCTATAGTAAACTGCACCAAAAAACATAAATGCATCATGGCTGAAGAAATAGGGCATATTATATTCCCCCCCGAGACATGGACATATAGCATACCACTCCATAAATTTCTATGAGTCAGAAAATATTGGTAATATAAAAACAATTGTTGCCCAGGATGAGAGATTAGCTCTTGACTGGGCAACTGGTATTTTAGTGCCAGATATCGAATTTTGGAGAACTATTGAGAATAATGTAAAAACAGTTCCAGAATTAGCAGAACACTTTGATGTAGAACCTTGGTTTATACACTTATACTGGGAAGTACGCTATGATGCTGGTTTTGATGGACAAGGCAATAGAAAACAAAAATATGTTAAAATAGTTTTATGAAATTTTGTGAAATGGCATAAAAAAAACCGCCTTACTTTAGTTAAGTACAGCGGTCCTCGTGGCGGAGAGTTAGGGATTCGAACCCTAGAGACCGCTCATCACAGTCTACTCGATTTCGAGATGCGCCAATAGCTTATCATAAACTGCCACAACCTGTCTCAGGCCAGTAAAATCAAGGCTTTTACTGATGTAGGGAATTACCCTATTTCATACCCTGACAGGTTTTTTGTGAAATTCTTGTGAAATGATTTTTTGACTACTTGTTAAAAATGCCTTCATATTTTTGATGGTGCCAGTTAAAATGGGCACCATTTTTTATCTTTCTGCGGGTGCAAAATACGCACGTTTTTAGTTAAAAATCTTCCACCTTTCATTTCAAGTAATAAGGAAGTCCAAATTTATAAGCTTTCTTAATAAAATGTTCTTTTCTTTATTGTTTAAATTCATTTTCAAAATTTCTAATCCTACTCTTTAAGTATTCAAATGGGAAATCGTTTAATTTATTCTCTACATTACCGATATTTACCGTTTGGCTGTAGCTCTAGCTGTACCGTTCTGAGTAGGCTGGGTGGTATGAGAAGACCTCCTCGGGCTGAGGGGGAGATAATACTTAATTACCTGCCTTAGAAATTTAATCACCTTTGTCTCATCTTGATTCAGTTGTTTTCTTTCCTTCATAAATTCCTCTAAGATCAGTGATCACTAACCTTCCACTCTTTTCCACCATTACAGAAGGAGCTAGCCAATCCCACTTGCCACTGTTCATAATCTTTGTTGAGGGTGATCCGCTCATCGTCAATAAAGAGTACCCCTGCCCGGGATAGATGCTCCAATTCCTGCCCAATATCGGTTTTATGAATCCCCACCAATTCAAAATTCATTGGTCGTAGGAGAGCAAACTTTTTACCGCAGCCGTAGCTCATGCGAATAACCAGGTCCAGTATTTTTCTTTGTCTTTTGCTGAAGTTAGCCTGCATGATGGCTGTGTAAAGCTCATTTGATAATCTGGTAAGCATCGGTCCACCGTTAACTAGGCAGAGGAGTTCCATATTCTCGCCAAGAGTTAATCGGTAGCCTCCTTCAGTTAGCCTACTAAGCCGGTGATTACCCGGCCCAGGAAATTGTCCACATACTTTGCATGTAACCCTTAATACTATCTACTCATGTCTCCTGATTCTGCAAATATTCGTCCTGGATTTCATTCATGTCAATGGTAACTATACGTTTTCGCAGTGTTAGGCGGTAAACTCCTTGGAAGTTGAAGCCAAAGTACCGCCATTTATAAATACACAACAGTCTTCAGTATGTAGCATAGAGAGGAATTTGAACCATACTAAGTATGAAAACATCTTTTATTCATTTGACTATTTGTCCTGCATAATATCTTTATACTTATTTCTCGCCTTTTCAAATGCTTCTTGATATATTTCATTAACAGGTATATTTAGTTGACGGGCTAAAGAATTACAATCTTCATATTCCGGCTTAATATTAAAAACAGGTTGGTTGTGGCCTAGTCTTGCTACTTTTACTCTTACAGACCCGTAACAGGTATAAACTTCAATAATTTCCCTAGATAATTTTTTTCTATTGTGATAAGAAATTCTTACCCCGAGTGAAGTAGTTTCACTAAAGATTATTCCAGTTAAAACATTAACATCCTCTGGCCTACATATAGTTGTTAATTTTGTCCCTGGACGACCCTTTTTCATAACTATCGGTGTGTAATAGACATCTAACGCTCCATTAGATAAAAGCCTGTCTAATACAAAGGGATAGAATTCTGGATTCATATCATCAATGTTTGTCTCCAAAACAGCTAATTGATCCTGCAAATAGTAATCTTCAGATGTTTCCCCTATTAAAACCCTTAACATATTTTCAGGGTTATTGTCTCTACCGTATCCTAACGAAAGCAGATTTATATCAGGTTGGTCAATAAAATCATTGACCAGAGTTCTCGCTATTGAGGCACCCAGTGAAGTTACTTGTCCTAAGTTATTATTAAGTTTTATTGGAAAACCTTTTAGTAATTCCAACACCTCAGGAGATGTTGCATATGTATTGCCAATAGGAGTATTCTCAGAACCTGTTTTTACAGGAATCGAAGATATCAGTACTTTTTCCGGTGATATCTGTTCAGTACAAATTTGAATTCCTATTGTCTTTATTAATTTTGCAATCGCATCTGGTATACTAACTAAGTCAAGTGCTATTCCTGAAATATTAGACTTTGCCTTTGCTAAACAAGTAAAAATATCTTTAGTTTTTTCTTTTATACTTGAACTTAAAGTAGTCTCATCGATAAGCCATAGAATTTGAAAGAGGTTAAGTTCCTCCTGTTGACAATCTATGACAAAACGGTTTGATATAAAAGAATCTCCCTCTTTAAGTATTCTTATCTCACAAGGTGGAGCATTTAAACATGATAATTGTTTTTCTAAATAGATTTCACTAAACCCAGTCTGAAGTAAAGCTCCAAGCATCATATCCTCAGTGAGTCCATTTATGCAATCAAAATATAGTATCTTAATAAGTACCACCTCAGTAAAAACTAAATATGATAAATCTCTTTTTATAATCTAACTAATTGACGTGGATAATCAGTCAAAATCTCATTCTGTTCTTCCCCCACGTGTATTATATCTGTTATCCTTGGCCCACCAACTCCTTTAAGAAAGATTGTGGGCAAAAGTAAGTCTACCACCATATTTACATCTATAGTATCATTTCTTCCCTTGCCGATAGTTGGATAAAATTCAGATTGTCGCAAACCCACGCCATAACCAATAATATCAATAAAATGTTGTTGATATCCTGCTAACTCTATTACTCTACGTGCAGCACCATCTACTTCTCCCGCTGTTATACCAGGAGCTAAGCTATTAATAGATTTTTCTTGTGCTTCTTTTAAAATGTAATAAATTTTCTCTTGTTCTTGGGGTATATCTCCTATAGCCACTGTCCTACAGATCTTAGCACAATATCCCTCATATGTAGCACCCAGGTGTACGACCACAATTTCACCGTTATTGATTTTCTTTCTGCTGCTAGAAGGATGAGTTAATAGTGTTCGTTCGCCAGATACTATTTGTGGGCGAAATGGAGAGCCATTAGAACCGTCCTTAAGCATGGCATACTCAGCTTCTGCTAGAATATCTAGCTCACTTACTCCGGTTCTAATGGCTTTTATTGCTGCATCAACCCCACTACATGCAGCCTTAGCAGCTTTTCTAATATTAAAAACTTCCTGCTGATCCTTGATGGACCGTATTTTATAGAGCATTTCCGCTGCACTAACAAATCTACCTGTTGGAAAAGAAGATCTTAATGCTTCGTATATAGAAATATCAACAAAGTACTTTTCAAAACCAATTACAGGTTTGTTAATACCATAGTTTTTAATTTGCTCGATAACCTTGGTAGCTAAGTTTTCCTTGGGAAAAACATATCCAAAGGTTTTTAAACCCGATTGCTGTTCAACATAATCAACGTCAAGCCATAAGGTGATTACATTGGCCTCCCCTTCTTTAGGGATAATAATAGCCATGCATTCCATCTGTGTTATACCTGAAAAATAAATTAGATTCTCCCTTCCCACAATAAGAAGGAGATCAATATCCGTGTTATGAAGGGCTTGCTGGGTTCGAAGTATTCTCTCTATTAGGTTATACAACAAATCACCTTCTTAGCTTTAATCATGTGCATGATAATGCCTATGATGTCCCTCATGAATGTGGCAGTGAAAATGTTCATCTACCAGGTTTACATCAATTAATAATTTACCGTTACTTAATATTTCCTTAGGTGTGCCACTGGCAACCAACTGATGATCTTCACTAAAAACAAGTACACGATCAGCAATTTCTTCAACTATATCCAAATTGTGAGTAGCTGTAATCAGAGTTTTACCTGCCTTGTTAAGCTGGTATAACAGGTTAATAAGCCAGCGTTGTGAACGGGGGTCCAACCCGTTTGTAGGCTCATCCAATAATACCACCTGTGGATTTATAGATAGCACCGAGGCAAGGGCTACTTTTTTCTTTTCTCCACCGCTTAGTTTATATGGAGGTCGGTCTGTAATGTTCTGTAAACTTAGTAGCTCAATAACGTCTTTAACCCTTTGCCTAATCACGTTTTCTCCTAAATTCATCTGTAACGGTCCAAAAGCAATTTCCTCCCAGACTGTTGAATTAAACAACTGTACTTCCGAATTCTGAAATACAAAACTTACTCTGCTACGAAACCAATTTGAAAAATCCTCCCTGGATACGTTCTCTTCATTTAACTTCTCACCAAAGGCCCATATTTTACCTTTTTGAGGAATCTGTAAACCTGCCATTACTTTAAGTAACGTGGATTTACCGCAACCGTTAGCTCCCAGCAACACAACCTTTTCTCCAGAGTAAATATCAAGCTCAATATCCTGCAAGGCCACTTCACCCATGTCATAGTGGAAACTTACGTCTTCTAGGTGATATATGACTTCCCTAGACAAAGAATTTTTCACCCCCAAACAATAAAACCCCTATTACGCCAACAAAAACAGCCCAGGCCCAGTCCTTTAAATTAATCCTTAAGTTTTGCATTATCCTCATTTTACCGCTATATCCACGGGATATCATCGCAGTGTGGATTTCTTCACTAAGATGATAAGCTTTAAGCCATAATGACCCCATGGAACCAGCAATCATGCCTCGCTGTTTTTTGGTAGAAGTTCGCCCAATAGTACGGCATTTTTTGGCTAGAAACATATCATTGGCAGTTTGTACAAGTAAATATATATATCTGTGTGTCATTTCAAGGATCTGAACAAAAAGTTGTGGTACAAAAATCATACGCAAAGCCTTTAGCAATACATTCCAGCGAGTGGTTACCGCCAACAGCTTTGCTAGTGATACAGACGCACCAACTCTAGTAATAATCATTAGAGCCCCTTCAATACCTTCCTTTGTAATAGAAATTTCCTTTGGAAAATCCCAGACCAATAAATGGAAGGGGTGACCAAAATCCATCAGGATAATCAGTGGGCTTCCGGGGCGTACAAAGTTAAAAATGGATGGAAAAACAACAATCCCTGTAAACAATAGTACAACTAACCATACTCTTTTTATAAAAAAGTAAAGGGGAATGCGAGAAAGTTTAACAACTAGGAGAACCCAAATATTTAATATAACAAGGGATAAGATGCTGTGTACAAGGTTGCATATAATTATTAAGTAAAGCATAGATAAAATCTTAATTCTAGGATTTATCAATTGCAATAATCCCGGTTGTCTGGCTATTTTTTCTGCGTTGTACTCCTCTGTGATCCTTCTGGCAATTTCCTTTACTGTCTTATCAATAAAACCTTTGCGTTTTATCGTACCAACCTTCTTAATTGGAACCTGATTATTAGCCAGATTATTAATATTAGTCTCTTCATAATTAACTTGTAAAAGCCAGTGAGGTAATTCATTATTTTTCATATTATCTTTTTCTTTAGCAATTATTAGGAAACTTCCTGATCCGAAGGTAGCTCCCATTTACTAAAAAGAAATGTAACACCACCAATAACAGCGACCCCTAAGACAGCTGAAATTATATAAATAGCAGGCTGCCAGAAACCATTTTCAAATCCATGTAGTCTATAATCAGGCATTATACCTAACCAGTTATTTGCAAACTCTGCCATGCCAGATGGAATATAACCCGTAAGTTCTCTAATTTCTTCAGTTCCCCATTCTCCCCAGGCTGTTCCGTTGGCAAGTAGTCCAAGAGGTGATATTACAATTAAAGCAACCAGCACTACCGATATTTTACGATAGATTTGATTAATCTCAACTTGTTTGCTCTTGTTCTGCAGAAGCTCTGGGTTACTGGACCTCAGGTAACTTAGCACCAGGGCTGTAATAATTCCTTCTATGGGACCTGCTACCAATAAGTGACCAAAAGCCATTGCTGGAACTGCCAGGCTCAAGGGATATGGGTTGTAAAGGGGTACCCCGCTAGCTGTATGAAAAAATAGTGGTTGAATTCCCAGCATTAGGGCAGTTGCCAGAGCAGCGAGGTTAATACCTACAAAACCGCTTAAAAAGCCGGCCAACCATAGTCTATTGCCCGTTGCCTCTCCATTTTTCCCAATGAATCTATAAATATAGTACGAACTAAAAGGAAGTATAAATGCAAGGTTGAAACTGTTAGCACCAAAGGCCAAGAGACCACCGTCTCCAAATAACAATGCTTGTATAGCAAGAGCTACACTAATTCCTATACAAGCAGCCCATGGCCCCAGAATAATGGCCATTAGTGCACCACCCACAGCGTGTGCTGTAGTCCCGTCGGGTATAGGTATGTTAAACATCATAATTGTGAAAACAAAAGCTGCCCCAGTTCCCATCAAAGGCACATATTTAGTTCGTAATGTTTGTTTTACTTTGGAAACAGCGGTTGCCCAAATAGGTAACATTGCGGCACCAATAACAGCACATGACTGCGGACTTAAGTATCCGTCGGGAATATGCATATACTTTACCTCCAAAGATTCAGGATTAATAAGAAAGACTTGGCTTGTGCAAAGTCTTTCGGCGCTGGCGTACCCTAAAGGGCGCAAGTAAGCCCTAGTTTGCCCTTACGTAGATCAGATAAAATTTTATACTTTTCTGATCTGCTAAAAAAGCTAATTATGGAATTCTACATTACCAAACATTATTCTTTATTATAAAACATAATTCTTGTTAGCCAGGTTAGTTTCCTGCATATCTACACCAGAGTTCATTCGATATTGCCGAATGTTGTTTTCATTAAAAACAAAATGTCATATCCTAACTAGAATAAAACATTTTTTAATGGTTATGGTGTTTATTATGCTTTGCTTCCTGGTTGTTTGTATCACCAAGGATAACTCTCAAGACATTAGGTATATGAAGATCGGCTGTACCTGCACCATAGCCAATTTTCTTAGGTGTAATAGCCGGCAGGTAACCAAAGTCCTCACAAAGAGAAGTAATAATAGCTGCACCTGTTGGCGTAACCAGTTCCATATTAACACCACTGTTATATATAGGAACACCCCTTAATAATTCTAACGTTGCGGGAGCAGGGACTGGTATGGTCCCATGCACACATTTGGTCCAACCACCTCCAATATTAAGTGCAGAGGCATAAACCTTAGAAATATTCATTTTATGAAAACCGACAACTGCTCCGACAATATCAATAATTGCATCCACTGCTCCTACTTCGTGGAAATGAATATTCTCAGGGTCTACCCCGTGTATTCTACTTTCCGCTTTTGCCAATCTAGTAAATATTTTCAATGCAGACTCTTTAACGATTTCTTCTAGGCCGCTTTCCTCGATGATCTTCCGAATATCCCCCAAACTCCGGTGAGGATGATTCTCATCTGTTTCTACTGAAAATTTAGTAGCTGCAATTCCTTTTTTTATAACGAATTCATGTTTGATATTGAAATTAGCTAATTTTAGTTTTGAAAGTTCATGTTCCAGGTCAACAAAGGGCAAGCCGGCATCTAATAGAGAACCAATTATCATATCTCCACTAATACCAGAAAAACAATCAAAGTAAATGATAGACATTTTTATTCTCCTATACGATTAATCATAGCAGCAGCATATCCAGCGCCAAAACCATTATCAATATTTACGACTGTGACACCCGAAGAACAACTATTTAACATGGCCAAGAGAGCAGCCAACCCGTTAAAACTTGCTCCGTATCCCACACTGGTTGGTACTGCGATAACCGGTTTGTCAACTAAACCTCCAATTACGCTGGCAAGTGCTCCTTCCATACCTGCTACTACAACAATAACTTTTGCATTGTCTAATTTCTCTTTATTCATAAGAAGCCGGTGTATTCCAGCCACTCCGGCATCATACAATCGCCCAACTCTAGCTCCCATTAATGTAGCAGTTATGGCAGCTTCTTCGGCTACAGGCAAATCCGAAGTACCCGCGCAAGCTACCAGTACATTACCAAGTCTCTTTTGTTCACCCCTGGTAACAGTGATTAATCTGGCAACACTATGGTATTCTGCATCGGGAACCACCTTTTGTACAGCTTGATACATTTCATAGGAGGCTCTGGTTCCTAATATATTGCTTTCAGATCTATCCGCCAATGCCTCCATAATCTTTTGAACCTGATCAACGGTCTTACCCTCACAATATACAACTTCGCCAAAAGCCTTCCTTAGGCTCCTGTGATGATCTAACTTTACAAACCCTAAGTCTTGATATGGCAGGTGCTTTAGTATTTCTAGCGCATCATCTATTGTTATTGAACCCTCTTTAACTCTAAAAAGTACATGTTTTATCTCATGTTGATCCATTATACTCTCTCCTTATTGCTTCATTCATGCTGCCTGACCGAAAGCCAATTAAATCTAATGATACATATGTAAATCCTAGGTTCTTCAAGTTAGTTGTTAACCGATCAACCTGAGCAATTAAATCTATAAATTTGTCTTTTGAAATCTCTATTCTTGCTGTATCTCCAAGGTGTCGCAGACGGCAGGGTGTGAAACCAAGTTCTTTAAGATAATCCTCGCCTGATTTAATTGCTAATAATTTTTCTTTTGTTATAGTTTGACCATAGGGAATCCTTGATGCCAGACACGAAACCGCAGGGTTATCCCACGTGCTTAAACCTTTTCTTAAAGAAAGCTCCCTTATTTCGGCTTTTGATAATCCAACCTCTTGTAGTGGCTTTTTTACTTCAAGTTCCTTGGTCGCCTTATTACCTGGGCGGTAGTCACTCAGGTCATCCATATTAGACCCATCCAATACATATTGAATTCCTTTGGAACGGGCAATTCCTTTCAGGGCACTAAAACGCAAATGCTTACAATAATAACAGCGTTCCGGGGGGTTTGATACAAAATTTTGATTCTCCATCTCATCGCTTTGGATGATAACATGCTCCACGCCAAACTCCTTACATAAGTCCTTTGTACCTTGTAACTCCTCTTGGGTGAAAGTTTCCGACACAGCGGTTACGGCTATAACACCTGATGGAATTTCTTCAGAGGCTATTTTAAGCAGTAGCGCACTATCTACTCCACCTGAAAAAGCAATAACAGCCTTCTGATATTCTTTTAGTTTTTTTCTAACCCACATCTCCTTCTGAACTATTTTATCCATGTAATTCACCACTTTCTGTAATGGTTAGCTATTTAAATATCTGAACTTTTACAGTTGTAAAACCTCTGAATTAAATGATGATTACTTACAATTAACACCCCACTTATTATAATTACAGCACCACTGAATTGAACTAACGAATATGTTTCACCAATGAAAAGGGCAAATAACCCAGAGAATATTACTATCAAATGCAGAAAATTCGAAGCTTTACTTGGTCCCACAGAAATGACTCCATAATTCCAGCATAGAAAGGAAACAACAGAAGGAAAAAAACCTATATAAAAAACTGCTAACCACATCCCCAGTGATAACTCCTGATAACTAAAAGAACTCTGAGTGCTCTCCCAAAAGAAAAAAGGTAATAATATAATAAATCCTAAAAATAAGGTAGTTAGAAATGTTGCCTTTTGTGGTAACTGCTCTCCCCACTTTTTCATGAGTATTGAATAAATTGCCCAGAATATCACCGCAAGTATAACAAGCAAATCTCCCTTATTAAAGTGTAAATTTGCAAACCAGTATATCGACCCTCGAGAGATCACCCATATTACTCCAGTAAAAGACATGACAATCCCTAAATACTGTAGTTTAAATAAACGATCCTTTAAAAAGATTGCTGATAAAATAACAATCAACATTGGTGCAGTAGAATTAACCAGTGAGGCATTAATTGAAGTAGTTGATTGTAGTGCAACGTACAATAAAGCATTGAAAGCTGCAATCCCTGTTACTGAAAATAAAACTATTATTCTCCAATGCTTTAAAATTAAACTTTTGTGCTCTTTCCACTCAGACCAAGCAAAAGGTAGAAATAATAAAAATGCCACTCCAAGACGCATAATAGATAAATGAAAAGGAGGTACGATTTGAAGTAAGTTCCTAGCTACCACGAAGTTACCTCCCCAAAAAAGAGTAGCTAATACTAATAATAAATATGGTTTCTTTTGAATATAAATAAATGACTTATCCACATCTCCTCTTAAACTCAAAAATACTCTCACCTCATGTTTCTAATTAAATTTCTTTGGGCTAAGGTATACCCTAAGTACAGGAAAAATAATATATGTTTTAGATAGTGCCAAAAGACCCTTGATAAACACAATTGGGGCTAATAATAAATAGTGTCTATCAAAGGTCTTTCAGTCTAATCATCCTGTTTTATCAGTGAACCTTGTTTTCAATCCAAATAATCCTCAATATTTAACTCATCATATCCAGGTATCTTGATTGTCTCATAGGTATCTGGTGGTGCATCTAGTGGACAAGTGGCATCAATACCCATTTTGTCTGAAATACCGTCATCAGTTGATGGATCTAACTTTGAGCCCAGTGAACCGGAAACCAACATGGTATCTTTACCCATCTGACACCTAGTTGCGATAGCCCACTCCACCTCTTCCATATCAAAAACGTCTACATCTGTGTCCACAACAACAACGTGCTTTATTTCCTGCATACTGGCAAAAGCAGCAAACATTGCATTCTTCGCTTCCCCTTCATGTTTCTTATCAATTGATATTACCGCATGGTATCTACATGTACCACCGATGGTTAAATGAACATCTTTTACTGTAGGAACTGCTAGTTTTACCATCTCATATAAAGTAGCTTCCCGGGCTAAACCACCTAGCAGTAGGTGTTCCTTGGTCGCTGGTAAGATAGTATGGTAAATGGGATTATTCCTATGACAGATAGCTGTTATCTCAATAACTGGCTTTTCGCTGGCAGGACCATAGTATTTAGGAAACTCGCCGAAAGGTCCTTCGACCTTCCTTACCTTGGGTAGCAATTTGCCCTCCAAAACTATTTCAGCTTCTGAGGGTACTTCAATATCAACGGTTTGGCATTTGACTAACTTCTGGCTACCATTTTTAAAAGCGTTTGCAATCTCTAACTCATCTACCCCTAATGGCACAATAGTTTGGGAGGCTAACAATAGAAGCGGATCAACACCAATTGCAATAGCAATATCCAATGATTCATTTTTCTTTTCAGCCTTCATATAAACTTGCCATAAATGCCTTGGTAGTATGAGAATGCCCATTTCATTTTTGGAGAAAACCTGCAACCTATGAATGGATACATTCCTTTTTCCGGTCTCGGGGTCTTTGCAAATCAAGAGACCAGCTGTAATATAATGTCCGGCATCCTTTTTATGGTGAATAGGAATGGGTAACTCCATCAAATCAACATCATCAATTTTCACATTTTCCATTACCGGTGCCTCTTCTCTGGGTACAACTTGACAAGGAAGAGGCTGTTTTTGACATTCACTAATTTTTTGAGCAATGTTGTTTTTGTCAGTACCTAAGGCCTTTGCAAAAAGATTTCGATCATAGGCAATTCCAGAAACCACCGGAAAATAGTAACCTTTTGGTTTATTTAATAAAACAGCTGCTTTCCCATCGAGTTTTTTTATTACAGCGGGCATCTCGAATTTCAGGCTTACCTCTTTAGATACAGATTTTATTTTTCCTTCACATTCAAGATAAGCTAACCAATCACGCAATGAGTTTACCACTTTTATCCCTCCTAGCCCTGTGATTTTGGATAGTCCTTTTTAAACATACTAATAAACAGCATAGACATCAAAGTGTTACTAAGAATTAAAAGGCTTCTTGTAGAATCTGCCTAATTTGTTTTTCACTAGCTTTACGTATGTTAAACTTGAGCATACCACTCTTTAACGCATCCCTGGCAACATCATCCAATTTTTCTTCTGTTGCTCCTACATCACGTAATTTTTTGGGCAAGCCGCATAGCTCAACCAATTTTCCGATAGCCAGAGGTGCTTCGTAGGCATCTTCATAAATATCCTTGCCCATGAGACATATACCCATAGCCTCGGTAATTTTGGCGTACCTCTCTGGGGCAGCAGGAACATTAAAATTCATAACATAGGGTAGCATAATAGCATTTGCAATTCCGTGTGGGATATGGAAGTGCCCCCCTAGTGGACTTGCAATTGCATGTGACAGCCCTAAATTTGTATTATTGAAAGCTATTCCAGCCAGTAACTGGGCTTTAAGCATTTCTGTACGGGCCTCTAAATTATTACCATCTGTTGTGGCTTGGGGCAGGTATCTATAAATTAGCCGAATCGATTCTAATGCTATTACATCACAAATGGGCTGACTGGCCTGAGAAGTATAGGCCTCGATGGCATGGGTCAATGCATCAAGTCCGGTAGCTGCGGTCATCATTGGAGGTAGAAGCAAAGTTAATTCAGGATCTAAGATGGATAAGTCCGGAGCCAGATATGGGCTAGCTATGGTGAATTTAATATCCTGTTCTAATTCAGTTAATACAGCAAAGATTGTTACCTCGCTGCCAGTACCGGCTGTTGTTGGAATTGCAATTAGTGGAATACCTTTTTGCTTGACCTTATTAAGACCGGCATAATCCAAAAGCTTACCTTCATTTGAAAGCAGCAACCTTGTGCCTTTAGCGGCATCTATGGAACTACCTCCACCAACTGCTATAAGTGCATCCACTTCCTCCAGCTTTGCCTTGTCCCTAATCTTTTCAATCGTTTTGGTACTGGGATCAGATTCTACTTGATCGAAAACAACACAATTAATTTTAGCTTGAGCTAGAACATTAGAGATTCTTTCTAAAATCCCAGCTTTAACAATTCCTGGATCAGTAACAATCATTACTTTATGTACTTTAAAATCAGCAATAAATTTTGGAAGCTTATAGAGTGATCCAGGGCCAAATTCAATTTCAGTTGGCAATTTGAAGTTGAAACTTGTAGTTATCATTATCCATACCTCCTTTTGACATTAAAACTCCAAGATGCTATCTAGTTCCTCATTTGTAATATCAAAAACTTCCCACTTAGGGCTAAGTTTTTCTAGGTGCATATACTCGGGAATGCGATTGGACTCTGGAGTAAAACCTGCTTTCTGGTTAAAGTCCATCTCTATCTGAAGAATACTTTTACCCCAATTCCAAAAGTCTTCTGAAGTGACTTCAATCTGAAGGTAGCTCTTAATTATATCGAGCAAGGCATTAAATGTTTCGGCGTCATTAAATACTGCATAGCTGCAAAATCTGCACAGACCTGTATTGTCTAAAGCAGTGGCCTTGATGTGGTACTCTTTTGCTAGGAGTACCTGTTCTTCAGGCTTAGCCTTAATGAAGGTAGTACAACTTGGACCAGCAGTATGATCAGCACCCATAGGCGTAACAGCATAAATTGCACCCATTCCCTTAATTCCCCGTGGGTCATAAGCCGCCATTGCTTGACCCTTAACAACAGGAATTCTATTGATACCAAGCACTTGACCGGTTATTTTTGCACCCTGGCCTAAAACTTTTCCCAAAATATCTCCCCGAGCAATGGACTGGATCGCTTCTTTTGCCGCAGCAACATCACCAAAGGGTAATATTCCCGCTTCCATTGCTATACCTAAAGCAGCACCTACCTCAATGGTGTCTAGGCCAAAGTCATCGCATAACCTGTTTAAATATGCTATATCATCAAGGTTGCCAATACCAAGATTAGAACCCAGCAGGCAAACTGACTCATATTCAAATCCACCTGTTATTTCCGAACCATCTTTGTCTACGTAAATGTTGGAACAGCGAATCACACACCCCGGAGTACAGGCATGCCCTACCTTACCACCCCGCTTTATTTGCAGTTCAGTCATAGTCTCACCGCTAATTTGACTAACTTCTTCAAATGCTCCGGAAGAGAAGTTCCTAGTAGGTAAAGCACCAATACTATTTATTATATTTACTAAAACTGCAGTACCATATTTAGGTAGTGCATTACCAGATACTGGGTTTTTTAAAAGCCCTTGAGCAAATTTCTTAATGCATTTTTTTGCTAATTCTTTATCTAATGCCGGAATATAATCCATGTCTGTGCCATTTATTACAACAGCTTTAATATGTTTTGCACCCATCACTGCACCTACACCGCCTCTGCCAAACTGGCGGGTGGGTACCCCTTCTTTGTCAGTGGCAGCTATGTTAGCTGCCAGCATTTTCTTTTCACCGGCCTGGCCAATGACAAAGATACTACTCTTTTTTCCATGTATCCTTTGCAATTTTTTACATGCATCATAACAACCAAGACCTATTAGCTCACCAGCAGGCAAAAGTTGGACACCTTCTTTATCTATGTTTAAATAATGCCATTGATTGTCCTTAGGTGCTCCTTCAATAATTATTGCTTTTACCCCAAGCTTGCCAAGATATAAACCACCGGGACCACCTGCGCTACTTTCTTTTAAACCCCCTGTAAGCGGGCTTTTCGTTCCAACTGAAGTTCGGCTAGAACTTGGTACAGAAGTGCCCGCAAATAAACCTGTTGCAAAGACCATTTTGTTCTTGGGACCTAATGGGTCACAAGTTGGATCTACTTCTGATGCAATAATAGAGTCCACCAACCCCCTAGCACCAAGCAATTGATATGATTTGGGTAGCTCCTCTTCTTTTACCGTAATATCTGAGACATTAATCCTATAAAAACTCACTTTTCTTCCCTTCCTTTTAAAAGACCTCTGACAGTAATCTCATAAAGTATACTTAATTCTAATCTAAAAAAATCATAATTTGTTTTACATTATCGCACGGCGTTTTAATAATTTAATAAAAAATAATTAACCGCCTTAAATTTCCTAGGATATCAACCTTGCACATTCGCTATTGTCGCACGGCGTTTTGAAAATATACTATAAATATAGTTCTGCAAAATTCTTTGGTATCCTTCTTTCTCTGAAATTTTTCTACTCTCCCCAACGGTGAATCAAATTGTGTTCTATACCAAGTTGATCTAAAATACGTCCCGCGCTGTGATGAACAATGTCTTCAATGGTTTGAGGCTTTGCATAAAAGCCCGGTACAGGAGGCATAATGGTTACCCCAAGACGTGCCAATTTTAACATATTTTCCAGATGAATAGCACTCAATGGAGACTCACGTGTAACCAAGATTAATTTACGTCCTTCTTTAATCGTCACATCAGCAGCTCGGCTAATGAGATTATCTGCATACCCGTTTGCCACTGCAGATAGAGTTTTCATGCTGCATGGTACAATTACCATCCCGTTATGCCTAAAAGATCCACTGGAAACAGGTGCCGCTTGGTCGTCCTCTCTATATGTATATGATGCTAGTGTGTTAACTTCATCAATAGTATGATTAGTTTCCAGTTCAAGCGTACGTTTTCCCCAATCACTATAAATCAGGTGAGTTTCCAACCCTAGAGAGCGAAGAATTTTCAACAAAGTAATAGCTAGTATAGATCCTGAAGCCCCAGTTATTCCGACAACAATTCTCATGAAGTGGCTCCTTTTACATAAATTAGTTTCAAGCCCTTGGCAACCTGCCAAGGGCATTTCATCTAAGTACTAATAAAAGATATTTAGATTATATTTTTAAGAATGAGTTTATTAATAATGATATCCCATTGTTTGCGATATTAATAAAGCTGCCTTTTTAACTGGCTGTATAAGTTGATCGATTCTTTCATTAGTCATTCTTGTACTAGGGCCAGCAATACTAATTGCAGCAATTGCTTTACCATGGTGATCTAATATAGGTGCAGCCACACACCGTAGGCCGACTTCAATTTCTTCATCATCAATGCTATATCCTTGGTTCTTAATTTTAACCAAATGATTTCTTAGTTCATCAATGTCAGTAATGGTGTTAGGTGAAAAAGATTTTAATTCAATTTTTTCAAAAATTTTTTCTTGTTCCCTCTGTGGTAAGTAAGCCAAAATCGCCTTCCCTACACCCGAACAATGCATTAGCGCCCTTTTACCAATTTGGGAGTACATTCTTATTGCTTGAGGACCATCTACTTTATCAATATAAACGTATTCATTCTCTACCTTAACTACTAGATGAACAGTTTCTTTATACTCCTCAACTAAACTCTTTAAAAAGGGTCGGGCTTGTTGCCTCAATTGCATTCTTTGTTGAACCTGTTCCCCAAGTTCCATCAATCTTAGGCCTAACTTGTATTTTCCATTTTCAGGATCTTGATATACCAAGCCTCTACTTTCTAGGGTATTCAGGAGACCGAAGGTAGTACTTTTATGAAGATCTAGTCTATTACTTATCTCTGTAACACCAAGTGGCTCTATCGATTTTTCTAGAACCTCCAGAATAGATATAGCCCTGTCTACTGACTGGATTATATTTGTTTTTTTTGTCATTAATACCACCTCCAATCCTAAAGATCATGCCGTGTTTAACATTATAGCACATCGTTCTATAAATTGAATATCTATAGGTTTTATATTTATTAAATATAAATCGCCAATGCTACTAGAGAAACTCTCTCACCTGCATTGGCGGGTTAATTTTCAATAGTACCAACCGGTTCTACTAACAACATGAGAATATAAATTTGCAACCTCCCACTGAAAACTATTATATTATGTTATCAAACTAACTTGCAATATAATATTATCCACCACTTACTTGTGGAAAAAAAATAACCTTATCATCATCTTTTAAAAAATAATCTTTTTTTACCAGTTTTCCATTAACAGAAATATAGTGTACTTCATGAGATGCCAAACCTAGATGCGTAAATAAATCTTCTACTTGTTCCCCCGCTTTGATTTCTATATATTTAAATTTACTATAGGCAGGAAAATTCAAAGATAAAATCCCTAGAAGTTTAACTTGTACTTTCATCAATATATCTCCTTGATAATGAATTAAGTACCACGTTAATAATTAAGTTATTATAATTTAACAAAACTTGATTAAACTCCTCTTGATAAAAAGAATTTAGATTTAAGAATTCCTCATAATGGTACGAGGTATAGACCCTCGTACCATTATGAGGTTGGTTACTAATTAGATAAATTAAATAACCTCTTTACCGTAATAAGCGCATAGGAAAATATTTTTGACTTCTTGAATGCTGGGGACTCTTGGGTTAGGTGGCGTACTTCCGTCTTTCATGGCGTTTTCTGCTAATTTGTCAACTTTAGCTAAGAAATCAGCTTCATCAACACCTGTTTCCTTAATGCAAGCAGGAATACCTAGCAGTTTCTGTAATCCTCTTACAGCCTCTAAAAACTTAGCTGTTCCGTCATAGGCATCCTTTACTTCATAACCGATAGCCCGGGCCAAATCAGCATAGCGGGAAGCTGCTGCTGCTGTATTGTATTGAATGACGTATGGCATCATGATAGCGTTGGCACGACCATGAGGTATTCCGTACTCAGCACCAATTTGGTGAGCTGTACTGTGAACTAACCCCAATGCAGTGTTAGTAAAGGTAAAACCAGCCATTAATGATGCTGTATGCATCTTTTCTCTGGCCTCTTTATTGGTACCATCAGCAAATGCCTTGGGTAGCCAGTCAAATACCATAGTTGTTGATTTGATAGCCAGGGGGTCGGTAATATCGCTAGCATTTCTAGAAACATATGCCTCCACAGCGTGAACCATTACATCAAATCCCGTATTTGCAGTTATGACCGGTGGCATGGTAGATGGTAGTTCTGGATCACAGATAGCAATGTCTGGGGTACATTCATAGGAAAGTGTGAAGTCCTTGACATTTGGCTCTACATCACGGTTGGTGATTACAGCAGCCAAAGTTACTTCGGTAGCTGTACCACTGGTAGAAGGTATAGCTACAAATCTAGCTTTATTTCTTAATTTAGGTACACCGGTAAAGGGAACGAAAATTTCTTCCCAGGTCACATTGGGGTGTTCATAGAAAATCCACATTGCTTTACCAGCGTCTAGGGAGGAACCTCCACCTAAGCCAACAATTAAATCGGGCTGGAACTGATTCATAACTTCAACGCCCTTCATGACAGTTTGGCGGCTAGGATCAGGCTCTACTTGATCAAAAACTGTACTTTCAATACCAGCCTCAGCTAAATAACCTTTTACTTTTTCTACAAAACCTAGGTCTTGCATTACTTTGTCTGTTACAATAACTGCCCTTTGACCTTCCATTTCTTTTAAGTAGGCAAGACAACCCCAACCAAATACGATATCCTTGGGAATACGGAACCACTTAGAATAATTAGACATTTTTCATTCCTCCGTTTATTTTATTTTTTTCTACCCTTTTGAATATATCGATAATTTAACTAGTTTTAATTAATCAGCTAAATATTACTTATTCCAGCTAGGTAGTTACAATAAACCGGTTGATGAAAGAGCGATAATTATACTAGAACCTATTGCTATAGTGGTAACTGGTGGGTCTATATAGGAGTTTGTTTGACTGATCCATAGTTTATTGATACAACTTGCCAGGATTGCAACGATAATCCCCAACACCACTGCCCAGACTATTGCATTAATGCTTCCATTGCCACGGAGGGCGGCTAAACCGGCTACAATCACGATATGATGCCAAGCCGCCCCGTTGAACCCCATCTGAAGGTAGATAAGGAATAATAAAGCAAGACCAAAGGGTATAAATATATCTCCCATTTTAACTGCGGCCACAGCAGACGCCAGTCCAACGCCGCCCCCGAGCACCACTAGAAAACCAAGTTCCTTAGTGTTAGGCCAGCAACTTTCACCTTCTGCGACAGGATCCTTTTTACGATTAGCACGCCATTGACCATCAAATAGCAATCTAGCCAACCAACCAGTAATAACAACTGATAATGCTACATTATCGGTTGGAATCCCTATACCTGTGCCGATGCGTTCTAAAAGCATACCAATTACACCAAATACACCACCCACCAGTAGAACATCTGGCCTACCAAATCCAGAAAGTGGCTTAAGTATATCCAATCCACTTTCTAAAACTCCCTTTTTCCATGCATATACGGCAGCCGCAGCTCCTCCGGCATAAACCATATGGGCACCAAAAAGAGGATTAAAACCAATATTCCATATCAAATCAGGGTTATTGCCTATCAACCCGGCAAGGCCGGTGATCATTAAAACGGCACCCCATAATGTGATGGCAGGTAAAGCACCAATTGCTGCGCCTAGAATCCCCCCGCCTAAGGCACCTATCACCATTAAAGGTTCAATTGCCATAGAATCCCCTCCCAACCATTCATGATGAATCTCGGCCTAGGTATATACCCTCGTACCATAAATACTGCTTGATAAGCATCAATTAATACAGTTTATCTCCCAAGCGACCTTCATAACTTCTGGTCAGCAACTCGGTTGCAGCCTCCCTAGTCATCGGTCTCTTAGCCCAACCGTAGAAAGCAGTAATCCATGGACAATCTGTCATCATTTCTGCAAGCATGGGAATATCCTCTTTCTTTCCAAAGGGTGCCCAGGTGGGTTCAATACCAATATCTAACAGGAGTTGCTTAACACCATCTACAGCAGCCTGAGCAGCCTGACGGGGATTCATACCTTCAATATTTTGACCAAGTGCTTTGGCTATCAAGGCCATTTTCTCCATACAATGGCCCATATTGTATTCCATAGCATAAGGTAGGGCAACAGCACATCCAACACCATGAGGAACATGGTATACAGAACCTAAGGTATGTGCTAAAGCATGACCTTCTACTATCCCAGGATCATTAAATGCTTTGCCAGCCATCATTGAAGCATAAGACATTTTAACCCGAGCCTCTAGGTTATCCCCTTCATAAACAGCAACGGGTAATGCCTCAGCAATAAGTTCAACTGCCTTTAAAGAAATAGCATCTGTGAATGGGTTTTCTTGCTTAGCAATTAGAGTTTCTATTGCATGTGCTAAAGCATCTGCTCCAGTAGATGCGGTGACTCTGGGAGGCATACTTAGAGTTAGTGTAGGATCTACCAAGGCCAAATCAGGCAAAATTGATGGTGTCGCAAAAAATCCTTTAATGCTGTCTTTAGCAAAGGTGATTACCGAATACATCGTGCATTCTGTACCTGTGCCAGATGTAGTAGGGACAGCAATTATTGGAGCACCCTTTTTGGGGAAAGTAGTGGTTTTTAAATAGTCCCCTGTTGTTCCAGGCAAAGCAAGAAGTTGAGCAACGACTTTGGCAATATCTATAGCACTACCGCCGCCCAGTCCAATTACAATTTTTCCACCTTCTTTGCGAGCAAACTCGGCTGCTAGATCACATACAATATCATCAGGTTCAGGCTTACCTTGATCAAATACTGCTACTTCAATATTGTCTTTTTTAAGTGCAGCTACTACCCTATCTGCAATGCCATTTTTTGATAAGATTGGGTCGGTTACAATAATTACCTTGCCACTCCAGCCCTTTTCTTTCATGTGCTGGGAAATATTGTCTACTGCATTAACACCAAATACAATCTTTTGCGGGGTATAATACTGAACTTCTTTAAGCGTAGGAAACATAGTAACACTCCTTTAATATTATTTTTGGCATATCGGAAAGTATAAAACTTCCCGATATGCATAAGGGGCAAACTAAGCACTGGTTAAAGCATGATAGAAGCTTAGTTTTCTAATCAATTAGCTGGTAAGATACAGTTAAAAACTGTTATTTCATTAATTATCGTTTACTGCAAAATCAATTTCTAACTCTTTAAGTTTTTCAGGTTTTGGCAAACCTGTTTCTCTATCCCATTGCATAGCTTCATAGTAAGCATCAAGCATAACATCCAGGTTTGCTACTTTAGATCCTGCTGAAGGACCATCTGGAATAGCTTCTGAAAACCGTTTTGGCAGTTTATCATCAGCTCGGGTAAAACCTTCCCGGCTGTTAAAACAACGTTTTAAATTCCAAGATCGATCTGCTGCAGTAAACAACTCTTCTGCTGTAACATTCCAACCTGTTAGAGCACTTAACATCTCTGCATAAAGTTGAGGTGTTATGCAATTACCCTCGAAGCCCCAGGAATAGAAGATACATGCTCCAAGATTCTCACTTATTTCACCTTGTAAAGCTACGTATCTATAAGCAGTACCTTTAACTGCCGATTCATCTGGAACTTCAGTTGGCGGCCAGGGTACTCCGAATTCCTTCATACCACAATCCAACTGGCCAAAGTCCCAAGTTGCTGGCCAGTTGGGATGCATATGACAAGCACCTCTTGGGGAAGTAGCATATTGAACAGCCAGCACCTTAGATTCGGAACGAGGTTCATGAGCAGGTAACTCGAGACCTTTTACGTGCATGGCTGCTTCTTCTGCACCCGCACCAAGTTTTTCTGCCATACGTTTTACACCCTGGGCTAAGAAGGCACCGAATCCTTCTTTGTTGGCAATTTTCTCAACCAACTGCACCATTGCTTCTGCATTACCCCAATGTAATATTAAGCCATCAGTATCTTTCTCGGTCAGCAGGCCCTTTTCATAACACTCCATGGCAAAGGCTATACTCATGCCTGTACTAACAGTGTCCAATCCATATACATTGCATAAAAAGTTTCCTCTAATGATTGCCTCTAAATTATGAACACCCAAGTTAGCACCCAACATGTCTACAGTTTCATATTCTGGCCCTTCCATTGGTGGCGTTTGAAAACTTCCATTCTTTACTGCAGAATATCGTCCACATGCAAAGGTACATCCGTAGCAAGCACGTTTTTTAATGTTGTATTCCCGGTTAAATTTCTCACCGGAAATTTCCTCTGCCTTATCAAAGTGGGCCGCTTGAAAGTTTCTGGTGGGTAAAATACCTAAGCTGTCATGTAAAGAAACTAGTCCGATAGTACCTGCTGCAGGAATACTACCTAAAAGATAATTCTTTAACCATTCTTCTGCCTTAGACACCGCATCCATAAATTCTTTCGGCCTGACAACTTTAATACCACCATGTCCGTTTACAGCAACGGCCTTTAAGTTCTTTCCGCCAAGAACTGCACCAATGCCGCCCCTACCAGCTGCACGACCCCGATCATTAATTAAAGCTGCATATAGTACTCCATTTTCTCCGGCCTGACCTATGGTAGCAACAGATACTTCTGGATCATCTAGTTCCTTTATTAAAGCCTCTGTGGTTTCTTCTACATTTAGGCCCCATAAATGTTTTGCCGGCTTAATTTCTGCTTTACCATCAGTGATATTAAGATAAACAGGCTCTGCAGATTTTCCTTCAATAACAACATAATCGAATCCAGCATACTTAAGCTTGGGTCCAAAGCCTCCACCTGACCGAGCTTGATTCCAAGTACCTGATAGTGGTGACTTATAACATACCTCGTAACTTCCGCCACTTGGACTAAGAGTCCCTGTGATAGGCCCTGTAGCAAGAACTACTTTGGCCTCAGGAGACAGGGGATCTGTACCACCGGGCATTTCTTTGTAGAGTAGTTGTAACGCATATCCTACGCAACCTATATATTTTCTTAGTTCCTTTTGGTCCAGTTTTTCAATAGCAATCTTGCCATTAGATAGATCAACTCGTAACAACTTCCCAGTATATCCGTATGACATATTTCTCACCTCCTATTATCCCTTTGATACGATTGCTGTAGCCCACTGTTCCCGACGTTTGGCTGCAACTTTATTTACTTCTTCATAGCGGATAGCGCCTTGCGGACAGTGAGTTGCACATGCTGGTTGTCCACCGCATAAATCGCACTTAGCAGCTAAGTTTGTTTCTTCGTCAAATCTTAAAACTCCGTACGGACAAACAGTTACACAGGCACCACAACCAGCACATAAGTCAGAGTCCACTATAATTGCATCGGTGCCTTCTCTTTTTAATGCTCCAGTTGGACAGGAGTTAATGCATAAACCACATTGAATACAAACCACCGGTACATCGATGGCAGGTTCCCTTCTGATAACATAAACGTTACTGCGTGAAGGGTTAACCTCTCCGTATTTTGTCATCGAGCACCACATTTCACAGCGGTGGCACCCTGTGCACAGGGATGGATTAACTGATAATAGCTTTGACACCCTAGTCACCTCCTAAAATACTTACCTTACCATAGACTAAACCTAGAGATTAATAAAAAATTATTGTATTTTCATTAACCCCCCCTCACATGTTGTTATTTCCTTAGCTCAACAAAACTTTATCCCATGGTCTGATACGGCAAATCTGATTCAAGCAATCCTATATTAAGTTTTATAGTTAGTAGGGTCATTTTTATGCTTAATCGTTTGATATTGCCGTACAATGTTTTTATAAATAGGCATAATTGTATTTAACAAAATTTAGATAATCAAACATTATAAAATATTTTGAAAATTTTTTTAAAAAATATAAGGATCTTATTAGGGTAAAGATGGGCTATTTAGGCATATAACATAGCCCATATAGATATTCTTTTAATCAGGTTGCAACTTACCAAACTCTATAATTTAACTCCCCTTTGTCGCAACCACTTAGGCATCAGCTCTTCGTCTACACGTCGGCTTACTTCAGGTGCTTTCTTAAGCAATAACTCCGCAAGAGGCTCACTGACATTGATTCCACCCATAGCTCCGTCAAAAACTACTACCTTTTTTGTCCCTGTTGCCTTATAGGCAAACTCCATAGCCGCTTTAGTATCTTCCGCTAACATAGTATGTTTCATATAAGTTAGATTTTGAGGGTCGCAATTAAACAGGTCAGCTTGTTCCTGACCTACCACGACTGTTGGAATGTGTTCACTGAAGAATGCACTGGGATATCCCGTCCAAGCATAGTTGTGTACACACATCTTAATAGCAGGGTTAAAGCGTGGTATATCATCCAACAGCGGTGTTCCCCGTTTTCCATAAAAGGACTCAGTGTACCAGGTATATGCAGGTAATGGCACATCCAGGTCATACAGGTCGGTGTTAGCTCCAGCAAAATTCGCATAGATCACACCGGCAGAAAAAACATAAACTACGGGGCATGGGAAATCAAGAGCAGCAATACATTCATCAATTTCCCCAAACAAGGTCATCATTTTACCGTAATATCGGCAACCACTTTCGGTTACCCGGTCATTTAGTGCATAAAGATCGCTATCCGCATCTACGTTAATGATGCCATTGGGGGCAACTTCTAAGAAGGTAGCAAAGGCAAATTTACTTTGTACAAAGGCCGAGTCAAATATGGCCCTGGCCGTAAAGTTTGCCGCCCTCGGACCCAGGTTTTGATGGTAAGTAGAGCGGGTTTCTATACGAGCATAGGACATTCCAAAGGGCTTAACTGCCCTATCTACCTGGCGATGGAAATGAACTTCCCGAACATCGCTATTGTGGGCATGGACCACCCAATCTGCATCGTAGACTTTTCTAATTCCGTATAAAGTGCCAACCTCTGTCTCAATAGCTATTCCCTGATCCACAGGAGCCACACCAATTGCTTTGCCTTTAAAATATTCATCTAGGCCATAGCGCTTGATATATTCTTCTGTCTCACGGAAACGCAGTCCTACACCTGCACGCAGTCGAATGTTGGTAGTCCCTGTTCGGGCTTCAATGACATCTTTAATTGTTTTTATCATTTCTGCATAGGGTTCCCCGCCAAGCAGAGTAAAACCGTGGTGAGATGCCAGAATATTAACTGAGTGTTCTGGCTTAATTTTACTCATATCAACCTTTTGTAATGCAGTTTCAGTAGCTTTCCTAATTTCTTCTATTCCTTTTTCATTGGGAAAAATTACCTGTGGTAAGTCAGGAAACAACTCCTTAAGTAATACAGAAGTCATCCCCGGGAGCTCTGCCACACGTGTTCTGACCAAACTGGGATCGATACCATATTGAGATTTACGGGGAGCTAAAGGGGTAATGGGTGCTCGCATTATTCGTCACTCCTTCCCTGCACTGGTGCATTGGCAACGCGATCCAGAATTTTAACATCCTCGTCAAAATAGAAGCCTCTACTGGCGTATTTCTTCTTTACTTCTTCCGGTATCTCCCAAACAGTTACTGTACGACCATACCACTGCCAGCCACCTTTTGGAGGCTCTGGCTTAATCCCTGCTGCTTCTAAAAGCCTCAGGATGGGTTGAATACATTCAACTTTGCAACCTGTTCGAACCCCTGTCAAAAATGATACTTCCTCAGGAGAACTGGCCCCTTGAAGTATGGCTGCAGCTGCTTCTTCAGCCCTTGTGGCGGTACAGTAGCAAATTATCTGTTCAGGGTTAAACTTGGCTTTACGGCACAATTTATCTATTTTGTCATAGTCTACGGCACTTATGTCAACCTTAACCGCAATAGGCTGCTCCCTTTTAACCATATTTATTGCATACTCTGGGCAACGCTGTTCGCAGTTGTTACAGCCACGGCATCTTTCAGCATCTACAACTGCTTTACGGTTCTCCATCTTTAGTGCCAAGACAGGACAAATACGTTCACAGGTTCTACATCCTATACACTTTTCTGTATTTACCACAGCCAAAAGGTTGACAACTTTCAAGTTTATACACCTCTTTTCTTAGCTAACTGGTAAGCAACATCAATAATCATATCTTCTTGGCCACCGACCATTCTCCTGTTACCAAGTTCTGTCAAGATATCCCTGGGATCAAGGTCAAATTTTTTAGCAGCACGATAAGTATGTAGAAGGAAGCTACTGTATGCACCTGCATAGCCCAGCATAAAGGGAGCATTACGTACTACTTGTGGTCGTTGCATAATAGGTTCGACTAAATCTTCTGCAACATCCATAACCTTATAGAGATCAATGCCTGTATGATAACCTTTCTTTTCCAACACACCCACAAGTGCTTCTATTTGGGTGTTTCCTGCACCAGCTCCAAGACCTCTGCAAGTTCCGTCAATATAGGTTGCACCAGCTTCGATTGCCGCCAGTGAGTTTGCTGTAGCCAGGGTCATGTTATTGTGGGCATGGAAGCCAACCGGAACATTAACTGCTTCGACTACTGCAGAAACACGGTTGTAGGCATCTTCTGGAAGCATTGCACCAGCTGAATCTGCTACATAAATAATGTCCGCTCCATAGGATTCAAATAATTTGGCCTGTTCTGCTACCTTTTCTGGTGAGACCATATGAGACATCATTAAGAAGCCAAATGCTTTAAGACCTAATCTCTTAGCCATGCCAATGTGCTGTTCTGATATATCGGCCTCAGTAACATGGGTAGCTACCCGAACTGCCTTAGCGCCTAATTTAACTGCCATTTCCAAATCGGTTTGAGTAGCAATGCCGGGAATCAATAGTACTGTCAGGGTACCTTTTTTAATTACACTATTAGCAGCCTTTAACATTTCTTCTTCACTGGTGACAGAATATCCATAGTTTATAGATGATCCAGCTAAACCATCACCGTGAGAAACTTCTATATATTCCACACCAGCTTCATCTAGTCCAGCTGCTATTTTTGCTATCTGCTCTGTTGTATATTGATGACTAACGGCATGACTACCATCTCGCAATGTAGTATCGACTAGATGGATATGTTTTTTGTCGCTCACGCTACCACTTCCTTTTTCAAGATTCTAGCAGCTAATTTCTCGGCTACTGCGATTGCTGCTGAGTTTATAATATCCAGGTTCCCAGAATATTTGGGTAAGAAATCCCCCGCTCCTTCAACCTCCACAATGGTGGTTATCTTGTTGCCCTCAAAGATGGGTGGTACACGTAAACGATAGCCCGGCACATATTTTTGTACCTCTTTAACCATTTTATCTATAGATTCTTTAATAGCTTTTTCATTGGGGTCTTCCACTTCACAGTAAATTGTGTTAGACATCATTACAGCTGGATCTGCAGGGTTTAGCACAATAATTGCTTTACTCTTCTTAGCACCACCTACCACAGCTAATGCTTTGGAAGTAGTTTCAGTAAACTCGTCAATGTTCTGTCTAGTACCAGGTCCTGCACTCTTACTAGAGATACAGGCAACTATTTCGGCATAATCAACATTAGTTACCTGACTAATTGCATGAACGATGGGAACAGTTGCTTGCCCACCACAGGTAACCATATTTAAATTTGGTTCATCCTTGACTTGATCTAAGTTTGCACAGGGCACTACATAGGGTCCAACAGAGGCTGGTGTAAGGTCAATTGCAATCTTCCCAGCTTCCTTCAACTGTGGCGCGTGTATTAGATGAGGTTTAGCTCCAGTGGCATCAAAAACAATTCTAATGTCTTTGTCTTCTAAAATACTACCGATACCATCAATGGAAGTTCTAATACCTAAATTACGTGCCCTCTTGATTCCCTCTGATTCGACCACCCCGATCATTAAAGACATCTCTAAATGCTGGCTACGGAAGATCTTATACATTAGATCAGTACCGATGTTACCAGGTCCTATTACTGCTACTTTTATTTTGTCCACAAATTTCAACTCCCCTTTTTGTACTAAACAAACTTAAGATTTAATGTCCCCAGGGTATGGAATGACAAGGTAAAGACATCACCTGCTGAAGCATCCACTGCCGCTGTTATTGCACCGGAAAGAATAATCTCCCCTGGTTCTAAGGCAATATCAAAGGCTCCTAATTTGTTTGCCAACCACGCTACTGCAGCGGCTGGGTTTCCCCAAACGGCTGCTCCTGCCCCACTATTTACCATCTCTCCATTTTTCTCTAAAATCATGCCTACATGGCGCAAATCAATTTGGTTAATAGGAACCATACGGCTACCCAGCACAAAGCGGCAACTTGAGGCGTTATCGGCAATGGTATCTGGAAGTTTAATTTTCCAATCCCGGATGCGACTGTCTACAATTTCTATAGATGGTAGAATACCAGCAGTGGCCCGATATACATCTGCAATATTGACACCAGGTCCCTTTAACCGTTCTTTCAAAACAAACGCAAGTTCACCCTCAATCTTGGGTTTAATTAACTGATCTCTTCGACATAATTCACCTTCCATAAGAAGCATGTCATCAAACAAGTGACCATAATCAGGCTCATCCACACCTAGTAGTTGTTGCATAGCTTTGCTAGTTAGACCTATTTTTTTGCCAACTATTTTACGCCCTTCTTCCAAACGCATGGAAACCTGAGCTAGTTGGATGCGATAGGCATCATCAACCTTTAAATCTGGATATGTAGTGGTAAGTGTATCAATGGGAGTTTGGGTTCTTTCGGCTTCTAGTAACTTAGTTGCTATGTCCTTTTCCCTCATGCCTATGTCCTCCTTTATTCATCTTCTCGTGCCAGCGTTGCCTTATTGCCGAAGCAATATATTCAGCCAGTTCTGTTTTTTCTAAACCTAATTGCAAACCTTTTATTAATCGACCACATCCCAATTTGGCTTCTTCATGGGGACCCGGTAAAGCAACCATTTTAGCAATACCGGACTGACCTACTGCAATACACACACCCTCTTTATGATGTCTGTGATAATCGGGTTTAAACTTTAAGATCCACGGGGTTGCAACCTCCGGGTCAATTCGTTTGATTGCTTCAATGCTGAAATCCTTATCTTCTGCTCCAACGCCACCAGTGGTTACAACTAACCCATACCCCTGTTCTAAAGCAGCTTCAATATATGAAGACGCTATTTTATCATTATCTTCTAATGTGCCCCCGAATTTGGCTTTAAACCCAGCTTCCTCCAACGCCTTTATAATATAGGGAGAATTTGTGTCCTCTATATTGCCACTGATCACTTCACTGCCCGATGCAAATACAATGGCACGCTTTAAAACAGCTCTACTTACATCATCAACTATGCGTTTTGATTCTAGCAAAACTTGAGAGGCTTCCTGTTCACCTAAGGCAATTAAGCCAAGTACACCTTCGGAATGTACTGTTGCTGTGGGTTCCAAAATTACACCAGGTAGGTCTTTTAGTCTTAACAGAAGCTCCTTTTCTTTTCCAGCAATTGCTTCTGCCTCAATCTGGCGTTTTAATATATCAAAAGCGAGCATCCCCGGGCGAACATCAACCACCATGATTTCATCTTTTTTCATTCCCAGGGCATCTGCTGTAATGTCTGCTACTTTTCCTAAATTAATGTCCTTGAGGTCTATCCCTTCAATCCAAAAAGTTGTCTTTTCTAGGAGATCCCACTTCATGTGTTCCCACTCCTTTAGATAAATGACATCCAGGCTAAAAGTAATACAAAACTTTTAATTTTGTAGATCTTATAACTATCGCAGCAAATCACTGGCTTGTTTTTTTAGTTCTTGAGCCACTGAGCTTAATTCACTGGCAACAGCGTTAATTTCCTCAGCCGATGCTGCCTGTTGCTGAGTACTTGCAAGAATTTGCTCAATGGAGTTGGTTAAATCCATAGTATTTTTCTGTACAGACTGTAAAGTTTGCAGAATTTCTTTAGCCGATCGCTGTGTTTCATGAGAAAGCTTACGAATTTCCACAGCAACTACATTAAAGCCTCCCCCTAGTTGCCCAACCCGAGCTGCCTCGATGGCAGCGTTTAATCCCAAAATATGGGTTTCTTCAGCAATTTCATTAATTAAACTAACTATAATGTCGGTCTTTTTTATTTCCTCACTAATACTGTGGGAATGGCTATTTAAATGTTCTGTGGCGGCTGCTAATTCCTCAGATGTTGCAGAAAGATTATCTGTAGCAAGGGATAGGCTATTAACCCTACCCTCTATTACTTCTGCTACTTGATTGAGTTTTTCCTGACGTTCGATTGGTGTAACGGTTATCATGGTCCCTACTATCTTTCCTGTCTCAGTATCTTTCAACGGCTGGCATATACCGATATACGGAATTCCGTAAACTTCAGCTCCAACCTTAGCAACCGTCCTCTGCCTTCTTTTGATGGTTAGGTAAGCGGTCCCACCTTCCTTAATAGGATCACCCGCTTTGACAGCTAATTTTAGTTGACCATGATTACAATAAAGGTTTTTATCTAAATTAGTGATATATAAACCAATATCATCTCCCAGTAACCCTTTAATGTAGGGTGCCAACTTCACAGCATCAGTTATAATTTCAGACTCTATAGCCGTATTATAGATGTCAGATGACTGTTCTCGATTGCTATCTTTTTTATCTACTTCGTTGTAGTTGATAGTAGTGTTCAAACTACCCACCCTTTATAAAATAGTCACGTCGAAACTAAAATCGATCATTGGTGCATCTATAATTCCCCGCCCGACATCGATAATATCTGCTCCAGTGGAAATAAATTTTGGTAAATCTTCTAACCTAGCACCACCACCAAAAGCTAATTTAACTTTTTGTCTCCAGCCTTTATTCTGAGCAAATCTAATGATAGATTTTAGGTCCTGAATATGGCCTGTATCTACCATTAAAATACCTGCTCCAGCTTCGTACCCCTCAAGAGCTTCTTGTAAGATATTTTGCTGTTCTCCCTTTATTTGTACTGAAACCACTCTACCTTCACTAAATTCCTTAGCTCGTCTTACAGCTTGGCCTACACTACCAAGCATCCGGACATAGTTTTTATCAAGATAAATAAATGGTTCATCAGTTATACGTATTCCTGCACCACCGGTTGCAATTGCTTGTCGCAAGGCAGGCCTAATTTCGGATACTACTTTTTTCCATGCACCACAAACAATTCTTATCTTTCCTTCACTTTCCCTTACAAAATTCGCCGCTGAAGTAGCAACGCCCGATGGTTTGCCAATTACACCTAACAGCTTTTCCTCTGAACTAGCAACAGCCTCCGCTTCTCCCTCGCCTCTTAAAATAACTGTTCCTTCATTTATTGAAGTGCCTTCTTTAGCAATATAGTCAATATTAATTGGTAGGGTCTCTATAAGTTGTGCCAATTCTTTTGAACCGGATAAAAGACCTTGTTGATTTGCACGAATTGTAAAACCAAATTTCTTGTTCTTTAATGGTGCAAATAAAAAGTTTCTAAGCTCCATTATGACCACTCCTTATAGAGTTAATATTATGACCTAAGGATTCAGATATATCTTTTGCTGTATTTATAACCATTTCTTTTATTTGCTCATGATGTTCGTTAAAACGAGATGTTGTAGAAGAAACGCTGAGTGCTGCACACGCTTTACCGTAATGATCAAATATTGGTGCCGCAACGCAACATAAACTATCCATAATCTCTTCTTTATCATAGGCAAAACCTTGCTCACGTATTTTGATAAGCTCATTTTTTAAAGTATCAAAGTCGGTTATTGTATTTTTTGTATAGCTTGATAATCCTTTTTTCTTGACAATCAGTTTGACCTCAGCTTCAGTAAGATAAGCCATTAAGACTTTACCCACACCAGTACAATGGGCTGGTAAACGCATTCCAATTTCGGAGACGATTCTTAAGTTTTTAGCACTCTCCCGTTTATCGATATATAAGACTTCCCCTCGGTCCAGCACTACAAGGTGAACAGTCTCATTAATCTCATTGACTAATTGTTGAATATATGGTGCACCCACGGCTCTTACATCCCAACACTTTGCTACAACGCTACCAATTTCAAATAATCTCATTCCTAATTTGTAATTTCCAGTGAAGGGCGACTGTTCAACATATCCAAAATCCCTTAAGGTAGACAATAGACCATGAACTGTACTTTTTGCATTCCCAGTTTTAAGGGCAATTTGAGCTAATGGTAAACCTTCCTGGTTTGATGTTAAAAGATCTATGATTGTTAAAGCTTTAGCTATTGAACGAATTTGAGAGGATTTCTTTTCTTGATTTTTTTCCATTGTAACTACTCCTGCGCAAAGTTTATTCGATATTACCGTACGATGTTCTGATAAAATATATTTCTATAGCAATATGCCATTTTCCTTCTCGGTATTACAAAATACCATTCGTCATTGTCGTATCTTTATTTTAGATAAAATCAATATCCACTGTACAAGTGAATATTCCGAAACTATGACTCTACCACTTTTATTTACTAAACTTTATTTTATAAAACCCGCAGACCTTGTAAAATATGGCTATGGGGTTTTGCTGTTCTTTTCTATCTAGATAGACTTTATGCCTTTTCAATATTAAGTGACTTCTGTTACCTATAAACTACAAAGATACCAGGCCCTAGCAGCTGGTATCTCTGATATGAGTTATTTAGAAGGTCCTCCACAGTAGGTATTAATTAACTCCCCCACTTCTTCCAAGTCAATATTACTCTGTTTAGCAATAATCAAACTCAACAAATTAATACTCTTCTGCAAATCCCTAATGGTGGGCTCAAGTCTTAGAAGTAAGTAACCCGCTACCACCATAGGAAAACCATAATTCGAGGCTAATTTCAAAAGGTCTTCCATGTTTATTTCACCTCCAAATATTCCTCTTTCACGCGTGCTTATACGCATGCCTTTGTGCAGTTTACACGCCCGCGTGTAAGGGTGCGTGTAAATTACTACATGCAAAAAGGGAGGCTTGCCGCCTCCCTCCTCGCTGGTTTTATACTACAGAATATTCATTTCAGTTACGTCACGGGTCACGATACGAGCACCGGCAACACCTGTGAGTGCTCCACCGGAGCTGGTGAAGATATCCTTTGCTACGACAGTATCCATGACGGTTTTTACTTCGGCTTCGGTCATATCGTCCCTAGGGTCTGCTACCCTAAGGGTTACTTTATCACCGGCCACGTTAACAAAAATCATTTCCAGTGTTTTAGCCATACTTCCGTCCTCCTTGTATTAATAATAAGCTAGGCAACAGTAGTGCTACCTAGATAGACAGCTTACTGGTTAAGCAGTTCGCTGTCGTCAGTTCGGTAGATACCTACCAGTGAAGTGCTCTGCAGGCTGTTAATTGCTGTGGCCACATCATAGAGATTTTGATCTGTGGCGGCAATTTTAGCATTATTGTAGGTACGGTTGACAAAGATGGGATTGCCCTGGGCGTTCACGCCGGTTTGGTACCTTAACTTAATACTGCAGGCATAGGGCTCTTTTACTACTGCCATACTACCATCCTCCGTTTCACTGTATTTTTCTGCAGCGGGACCGACCGGTGGCCCCGCTCCGTATAAATAGAAAAAGCCGACCCAAACAAACGTCCGGTCGACTTTGGTATTATTTTAATGTAAATATTTTCCGGTGTCAATAGTTGGCTACTTATGCTAGTAAAAAATTTATCAAAAAAGTTAACCTAAATTATTTCTTTATTGCTGGTGGTTTACCCATTGCTGTAGAGAGTAGATAAGTAGCCAATTGGTTTAAGCTAACATTTTCCTCTTTTGCTTTTTTGGCTAAATCTCTATGTAAAGACTTAGGTAGTCTTAATACAAATTTGCCACTGAAGGATTCTTCCTCCTCCGCTGGTTCCGGTATGTCCCGGCCTAATTCAAGGGCCACTTGTAACCAGGCTATCTTAGCGTCCTCAATCATTACCAAGGCATCTTCCCTAGTTTCACCTTGAGAAATGCACCCTGGCAATTCAGGTATTTCCACCACAAACCCGCCTTCCTCAGCAGGATAAAGCATAATCCTATAAGGTAGTGCTAAGTAGTATTCAATGTCTTTAATAATATCTTTCATAGATAATTCCCCCTTTAGTAACGGGTTAGACTACTCTTCTTCGAAACAATCACCTATTAATTCTATGGCTCTTTCAACATAAATCCTCTTGATGTGTGGCTGATCAAAAGGTACTGATAATGATTTGTCCTCTTTTATGTAGATAAAGTGACTAGATCCTCCGCTTGGCTGTCGCTTCGAAAATCCCGCTGAACGAAGTATCTTATCAAGTTCATTAAACCGTACTGCTCTAGGGTTATTTTTAATCTTTTCATAGAGCTTTTTTAATTTGCTCACTACACCACCCCTACATACTCGTAATTATAGTATCATATGTGGTACTAAACAACAATAAAGCTTTACGGATATTGGCATATGAATTCACTCTATTTCGAGATCTTTATGGATAGTCCCTTTCATATTGAAGATTATTTTGAGAAAGTTACTGTTTTGGCTTGTACAAATGCAATGCGGCTTGTATTTACAAGCTATTTCTAGTACGCAATACTTGTTAACTTCAAGAGTAGTTTTTCTAACCCTGTTGCTGTTATCCCCAAGGTAACCTTCGGCAGAGTGCCCTACTAATCAGCATTCCTTTGGGTCGGCACCCTGCCTCTCCCTGGGGTCTTAGGCCGCACACTGCCGGCAGCCCGCTTTAGGGTCGGATCTTTGGGGTTATGGCCTCCAGCAGAGTGCTCGCTGGCCTCTGAGGTCCTTTGTGCATGTCAGGCAGCAAATAGGCCCGCTACTGTGGGCCGACCTTTTGGGTGCGGGCCTAATAGCTGCCTTGCCTCTGTGGTCCTTCAGCCCCAACCCTCCAACCTCCCGCCCCACTCATGGGGCCGGGAGGCTTTAATATTTCCATTCTAAGCGACCGCTGCACCTGTTCGTGGCAGGCTTTGGGGTCATGCCTCCCATGCCTTCCCATTATACTTCGCCTTTGCCGTTGCTTCACACTACAAGCCGTGGCGATCTGTGTGGGCTAGTCACTTCGCAGAAATTTCCCGCTGCCCCTGTTGCGGGTCATCCTCTTTAGGCAGCGGGAAATCCAAGGTTAGTTGTCCCTGATGGGCAGCGGCAATGCCTGGCCAGTCAAGGGTTCGCGAAGAAAAACTTTTTCTACTTATAAGTCTCTATCTATGGGGTCAGAAAAACTTTTTCTTCGCCCGCTGCGCGGCCCTTGACAGACCAGGCACCGTCTCCGTCTTTTTCTGAAGAAAATGGGAGGTTTAAAGTTATGTTGAGAAAGCTGTTAGGTAAGGTTGAGTCTGGTAGGTTTGGCCGCGGTTTAGCGGGGCTGCAAGCTGGTTGGCAGTGGGAAGTTAAGTACAGATTCTTTGTAGCAAGAGGTGTTGTGCTGCGCGGCTTTGTGAAGTATGAAGGTAAGATATTTGCTATTAGCATTAGCCCTAAGAGCTATAGCTGCAGCTGCCAAGATTACGTTGTTCGTGGTATCCGCTGTAAGCATATAGCTTTTGTTGCTATGGTTGAGCTGGCCTACGAGGCAGCTGAGCGCAGCGCACATCGGCAGGTGCAGGAGGTTCGCAGCCTTTAGGGTTGCGGGCCTTCGGGCCTATTTTTTTGTTCAGCAGGGCAGCTGCCCTGCGAATGTCCCGCTGTGACGAGCCAACTTTAATCTTAGGCGCAGCTGCGCCGATAGACTCTGGCACTACTCTTGGGCAAAAGGGAACCACTGGTACTAGGCCACTTAAAAGAATATTTTGGGGTCTGGCCTAATACCGGTAGTACATTTTAAACTTGTCCGGGTCGGCAGACACCGGCAGCTAGATGTTACGTCTTATTGGTCGCCGGTGACTGCCAGCCACTAAGTTCCTGTGTCCGGCACTCTCCCGCTTCCCCCGTCTCCAACGGGACAGGTTCCGGCCTGTCAGGGTCACTCCTTTGGGGTACAAGGCCGTGAACTTCTGCCAGTACCCTTTGGGGTTTAGGTCTGTGGTCATGGTACTGGCAGAAGATCCCTCGCCGGGCTTTTGGGTCATAACCCGCTGACCTTTATGGCAGCTGCAGGAGCGGGCTTCTACCTGGCATATGGCATTACCACAGCCAGAGGTATAGTTGATGTTAGTTGCAAAAGGAGCGGCGGTTGCCGCTCCCTCTATTTAGCCGCGGCTGCGGCTATTGTGGCTACTTATGATTACTGGCAACATCTTTGCTAAGTATTACTCCCAATAATCATCGCCTTTCAACTTACCACTCTATATTTTCAGGGTAATCGTTCTTTAGCCTTAAATTCTTTACCGAACAATTGTGAATTTTTGCAGCTTCTTCAAGATCTTCTTTTAGGTTTATGTATTCCTTCTCTTTTTCTACTAACCGTTTGGCCATTGTTGGGATATTTTTTAGGCGCTTTTCCTTATCCATATCTATAAATTTAAGATTTAGAAGGTCTAAATACTGTGTGATGTAGTTATCAAACCACGTGTAATCTTTATTCATTAGGTTGATAATACGGGCATAAGAAGCCTCGGATACGGTTTCTTTTAGACACTTTGCTACAGCTGCTTGAAAGAACCGCACCTGGGCAATTGAATTGTCCCAGATATTTTTGTGGTGTCTCATCACAGTATATGTATTTTTTGCCTGCTTTCTGGCATGTAATAACACAAAATCATTTAGTGCCTTGAGAACAAACAGCATTTCAGGCCAGAGAACATTTATAACCAGGTAGATATTTTTATCACTGGTAATTGTGGACAAGCGTCTCATCTTATCCTGGTCCATACCATTATCAACAAACTCAATTTCCCTGTCCCCCATCATTGCATGACGTAAGTCATAACACACACCAAGTACTCTTATACGGGCGGTATCATAGGAGGGATAGAACCCCTCATCACCAACAATTTCGTGTAACTGATCGTAAAGTGCCTCAAAGTCCCTAAAGTCGCCATAAATGGCTACTCCAGTATTATTGGGTGTGTTTTTAGCATATAGCATTTTTAGTCACCTGCTTATCTTCTTTTTATTCTGCTGCCTTAAAGTTATAGATCGGTCTGATTGTATCAATAATATCAACTGTGTCACCGATATTATTTACTATTTCCTCAATAGGCTTATAGGCAAGTGGACATTCGTCAAGGGTTACTTTATTAACTGAGGTGGTAAAGATGCCTGCCATTGTGTCTTTATACTGAGAGAGTGTAAAGGACTGACGAGCTTGTGTCCTGCTCATGATTCGTCCTGCCCCATGCGGAGCAGAAAAATTCCAATCTGCATTCCCTTTTCCTATGCAGATTAGACTACCATCCCGCATATTTATTGGGATCAATAGTTTTTCTCCCTGTTGGGCAGAAACTGCACCTTTTCTTAGGATCATTTTCTCCATATCAATGTAGTTGTGAATGGTAGTGAACTGATCAATTACATTTAGTTTCATCCCTTTGACTATTTCCTGTATCATGGCTTTACGGTTAAGCTCAGCAAAATACTGTACTATTTTCATATCGTGGATATAATCATTAAACAGTTTTCCTGATACATAGGCCAAGGGCTTAGGAATATCGGTCAGTATCTCTTGTTTTTTCCTTTTTAGTTCTTTCTTAATCTCCTTTTCACGTCCTGCTTCTTTAAGTTCCCGGATATATGCATCCAGTTCAAGTTTGGTATTCTTATTGAGGGACCTAAAGGCTTCCTCCTGATAGAGGCTAGCAACCTCATGACCTAGATGGCGACTGCCGGAGTGAATCACGATATATAAATTACTCTCGCTATCCTTATTAACCTCAATAAAGTGGTTACCGCCACCCAATGTTCCAATACTACGTTTTGCCCTTGCAAGATTAACTTGTCCTTTGCAATTAAGCTTGTTGAGGTCTATGTCATCATTAAACTGGTGTTCTTTCTCCCTTATATTAAAACCACAGGGTATCTTTTCATAAATCAGCTTATCCAGCTTTTGAAGTTCAATATTTCGATTTTCAAGCTTGATAACTTCCATCCCACATCCAATATCAACGCCGACCAGATTAGGCACCACCTTATCCTTAATGGTCATAGTAGTGCCTATTGTACAGCCTGCCCCACTGTGTACGTCGGGCATAATCCTTATTTTACTGTCTTGGACAAACTCCTGATTACATAGGGTTTCGACCTGCTTAATTGCAGTTGACTCAATATTGTTTGTGTAGACTATTGCGGTATTATATTTCCCTTTGATTTCTAGCATTTAAGTGAATATTTCGTTTCAAGAGAGCACACTTCTCGGTAAAAATGAGCATATGTCTCGATAAAATAGAGCAACCTTCACGAAGTGCAGAGCAACCGACCTATATCACATCATATAGCGACCCTATAATTGATATATGCACAATTTTTGTGTAAATATTTTTATGGAGGTCGATAACTGTGGTAAATTATCGAGAAATCATCAGGCTCAAATGTCTGAACCACAGCAAGAGTCAAATCGCGACTAGTCTCCCCTGTTCAAGAAACACGGTTACTGAAGTCTGCGACCTTGCTGAACAGAAGGGTCTATTAGTATGGCCTTTGTCTGACGAGTTAACAGATGAAGAAATCAGGAAGATTCTATATCCCGGAAGGGTTAAAGAGTCGGGTCGCAAGATGCCGGATTATTCCTATATACACAAGGAGTTGGCAAAACCCGGCGTTACCCTTACATTACTGTGGAGTGAATATTGTGAGCAATGTGAAGCCGAAAAGGCTATCCCTTATCAATACACCCAGTTTTGTGATTACTATAAAGCGTTCGTATACAAGACCAAAGCGACCATGCGAATCAAACGCAAGCCAGGTGAACTTCTAGAAGTGGATTGGGCCGGAAACACGCTCACTGTTACGGACTCGATCACTGGCGAAGATATTAAGGCCTATGTTTTTGTTGCTTCGCTACCATGTAGCCTTTACAGTTATGCGGAAGCATTTCCGTCAATGGTCACTGAGAATTGGATCACGGCTCACATTCATGCCTACCAGTTCTTTGGGGGTGCTACAAGGATTCTCGTTCCCGACAACCTTAAAACTGGCGTCATCCGTCATACACGTAGCGAAGTTGTCCTAAACCGGATTTACCAGGAAATGGCCGAACATTATGGGACAGCAATCATCCCTGCCCGACCGGTTTCACCGAAAGACAAACCAAATGCCGAAGGCACGGTGAATGTCATATCCACTTGGATCATTGCGGCACTTCGCAACAGAAAATTCTTTTCTTTTAACGAACTGACTATTTAGCCCCTAAATGAGATTGGAGTCCTGTCCCACAATAATGTAAAATAATATTGACGGAGGGGATAGGACATGAAAAGTAAAAGATATCCTAAAGAGTTCAAGGATCAAGTAATAAAAGATGCCTTGGAAATCAACGATGTAG
>NZ_JARPTC010000020.1:0-76055 GCF_030577015.1 Desulforamulus aquiferis
TTAGTATCCCTAAAATTGCATAACTGATTGACATATTTAAGGGGATGGCCTGTTTATAAATCATTATAATTTTTATCGTAACCCATAATGCATATTTTTTGAATACTGAACCATCAAAAATACACTTTTTTCATATAAAAATAGGGTGTTGACATCCAAAATTCGGTCTGTCATCACCCTATTTATGTGATATTAATATTCTCTTAACTTATTACGTCCCAAGGCTTTCACGCCATGCATCCTACATCTGACTCAGTGCTTACTTTGTCTTAACCGAGGCCTGGGCGGCTGCTATCAAAATAGACTAATTACCGTTTTCTCACATTATGGAACACTTTTTACATAACCATAAAAACCCTTACTTGTTTTGTACTTTAAATCTTTCATACAAATCTTTATAACTGTTGTTTGTAAAACTACATTCTTTTACACAAATTGTGCATCCTTGTTGTTTTACAAATGTAGGCAAACATTTTTCTCTGATAATATGAGTTTTTCGCCCTGAATTATGCTCAATTGGCAACTCAAGAATAGCATTTGAGGGACATTTTCTAATACACTTACCACATCGATTGCAGAATTTTTCAATCCATGAATGCTCGTTACCTTCTGAAAGAGGCAAATTATCAATATTAGCAAATATAGCTGCTATTCTTTGGCGTGGGCCAAACTGAGGTGTTATTAAAAGTCCATGTCGACCAAACCACCCCATTCCGGCCTGAACAGCCAGTGGCGGATATAATACTAAACCTCCCAAAGGATGGCTTGCCTGTGCTTGATACCCCATCTTTCTTAGTTTTTCTGTTAATAAATTTGTTATTTCACCCAATTTATCATATGTTGACATAACCATTCTAAAGGTATCTACACTTGGAGCATTCTTTATAGCTATACTATCCATTTCCATGATCAATACAATAGCCGTGTCATACAAAACAGCCCTATCTTTGAAAATAAAATGAGCCGGTAGTTTTGTATATCCAATAGCACCAATACCTTTTAACTTTGCCAACTCTTCAAATTCTTTTAATTCAGGATCTGTTATCGAGACTTGACCCGACTTGGGATTTTCTTGGATACTCTTAATCGCTTTTATCCCTTCATCTATAGATGACCTCAAACTATGTCCAACAATAGGAATGTTCTTTAAGCTAAAAGGAACTTCCTCCCCACTTGGAATTTTATCAGGATTAGGCCAGCTTTTTTCTGGTGAGTTCTCAACCGAAGTGTGAACATTTTCCAAAGATGTTAATGAACGTTCTAAATCAAACCACTTTTTTACCTTATTTCTAATTACTTTAAGAATTATTCTCTCAATTATATTCATCGGGTACCTTCCCATCCCTTCCTTAATTGTCAAAAAACACTATTTATATTTTCAAAGACTTTTTTGAGTGTTTTAATAGTAATTTCTAGATCCCTTGAAGACACTTGATTTGATGATTGGTTCATAATTTCCCTGACAATCGGTAAAACTCTGTACTTATGGCGTATACCTTTATCGGTTAAAAATATTTGATAGCTTCTTCTGTCGTTTTTATCTATCTTTTTTTCCACAAAGGATTTTTTAATAAGATTATCCAAAAGCCTTGTCACCCTGGTTTTATCTTTTAATGTCTTCTCTGTTATTTCCGATTGAAAAAGACCATCTTCTTCCCATAATTTAAATAAGATTGCAAACTCTTCAGGTGTTAGTTCCACTCCTTCTTCCTTAAATCGAGCAGTCAATTTTTTTCTCATAATAATAGCAACCCTATTTACAATATGCCCCAACGTATCTGTAACTTTAAAATTCTTAAAGTTGTTTACACTTTCATCCATAATAACTCCTTATAAACTTATTAATTATTAATATAATAACCTAATTAGTTGCTAATAGCAACTAATATTTGTTTCACTTTAATTTTTAAATCCACGTTTATACATCATGTCAACATGCTATTAAAAATAGGGTACTGTCTCTTATAATTTCTAAAAGACAATACCCTATCTTAAAAAGCTATTCGGTTTCTAACTATTTAAGAGCTCGACACTAATTCTACCCAAAAAAGTATTCCATAATAGCCCTTTTACGACCCGTTTTATGTTCCATAATACCATATTTGAATAAAAAACAAGGTGCTACCTCTTAAAACACTAAGAGATAACACCCTTACACCAAGTCTCTCAAACCCTTGGTACATAAGGCCTTCCTACTTCTGACCAGACTCCGTTGCCTTGCCTTTGGATTGGTCTTTGGCGATTACAGCCGCTTGGGCTGCTGCCAATCTGGCAACTGGCACCCGGTATGGAGAACAACTTACATAATCTAAACCAATCATATGGCAGAACTCTACAGAACTAGGTTCACCACCATGTTCCCCGCAGATGCCAATCAATAAATCTGGTTTTACACGTCTGGCATTTTCAACGGTCCACTGCATAAGCTTGCCAACACCCTTGCGGTCCAATACTACAAAGGGATTCTCGGTAAGGATTTTTTTGTCTATATAAGCATGCATGAACTTACCCTCCGCATCATCACGGGAGAAGCCAAGGGTGGTTTGTGTTAGATCATTCGTGCCAAAGGAGAAAAACTCAGCCTGGGTGGCAATCTCATCAGCCAGCAGCGCAGCTCTGGGGACCTCGATCATGGTTCCCACGGTGTAATGGAAATCTACCCCCGTAGACTCCATAACTTCTTCTGCCACCTTTTCTACTAGCTCTCTCAAGTAGGCAAGCTCTTTAATTTCAATAACCAGGGGAATCTCTACCTCCGGTTCTATCTGATAGCCCTCTTTAACCAGCCTTGCTGAAGCCTGGAAGATGGCCCTTGCCTGCATGGCATACACCTCCGGCCATGTAATGCCTAGGCGGCAGCCCCTGTGTCCAAGCATTGGGTTAAATTCAGACAAGGAACGCACCTTGCGAAGTAGATCTTCGTGCTCTCTTATTTTATCGGAGTCACTATTAGTCAGCTTTAGTTTGGCAATTTCCACTGCTAATTCTTCTGCGTTGGGCAGGAATTCATGCAGAGGAGGATCTAATAAACGAATACAAACAGGCAAACCTTCCATGGCCTTCAGTATGCCATAGAAATCTCCTTCCTGCATGGGGAGCAGTTTTGCCAGGGCCTCGGCCCTTTCTTCCAAAGTTGTTGCTAAGATCATTTCCTGTACAATGGGCAATCTATCCTGGGCCATAAACATATGCTCGGTACGAGTAAGTCCGATTCCCCCGGCCCCAAATTCCTTGGCCTTAGCAGCATCTTCAGGAGTGTCGGCATTAGCCCTTACCCCCAAGGAGCGAATATCGTCTGCCCATTCCAAAAGCTTTAAGAACTCTGCTGATAAATCAGGCTCAATCATTGGTACTTCACCAATTATGACCTGGCCACTGGTCCCATCAATGGAGATTAGATCTCCCTCTTTAACAACATGATTGCCAACTAAAAATTGCTTGTTTTCCATATCAATCTTAATTGCTTCGCAACCGCATACACACGGTTTTCCCATACCCCTGGCTACCACAGCAGCATGGCTGGTCATACCCCCCCTGGAGGTGAGTATCCCCTGGGAAGCCACCATGCCATGAATATCGTCAGGAGTGGTTTCTGTACCTACCAACAGGACCTTTTGCCCCTGCTCATTCATCTTTTCTGCTAAATCAGCATCAAATACTACCTTACCGGAAGCTGAGCCGGGGGAAGCCGGCAAACCCTTGGCTAAAATATCCAGGGTGGCGTTAGGATCAATTCTCCGGTGCAGCAGTTGATCCAATTGATTTGGGTCAACACGTAAAATGGCTGTTTCTTTTGTAATTAAGCCTTGTTCCACCATTTCAACAGCGATTCTAATGGAAGCTTGGGCAGTGCGTTTACCGTTTCTTGTCTGCAGCATCCATAGTTTGTTGCGTTCAATGGTAAACTCAATGTCCTGCATATCTTTATAGTGGTTCTCAAGCAATGTGCAGGTAGTGGAAAACTGTTGGAATACATCGGGCATTTCCTCTTGAAGCTTTGATATAGGTAAAGGTGTACGAATGCCTGCAACCACGTCTTCACCCTGTGCATTTGTTAAATACTCCCCATAAAGGATGTTTTCTCCCGTGGAAGGATTGCGGGTAAAGGCAACCCCGGTTCCGCAGTCATCACCCATATTACCAAAGACCATGGTCTGTACATTTACTGCTGTACCAAGATCGTCAGGAATTTTATGTATTCTCCGATATACATTGGCACGATCATTTTCCCAGGAATTAAATACAGCATAGATCGCCTTATAAAGTTGCACTCTAGGATCCTGGGGGAATTCAGCACCAGTCTCCCTGCGGACAATATATTTATATTGTTTAATTACCTCCTGCCAATCCTCGGCAGTTAATTGGTTGTCAAACTTTACATCTCTTTTATATTTTTGGTCCTCTAAAACTGCTTCGAACCTATGATGTTCAATGTCTAACACAACATTTCCAAACATTTGGATAAACCGTCGATAACAGTCATAGGCCCAGCGAGGATTACCGCTGCTGGCGGCCAAGCCGATGACAGTGTTGTCATTTAAACCCAGGTTAAGTACAGTATCCATCATGCCAGGCATAGATATTACCGCCCCTGAACGAACCGAAACCAACAATGGTCCGTTAGGATCTCCAAAACTCTTACCAAGGGTTTGCTCCAACCAAGTAACCTTTTGCTCCACCTCAGCTTCCATACCCTCTGGAAACTGACGTCCTGCTTTGTAAAACTCTTTACAGGCCTCTGTGGTGATTATAAAACCAGGGGGCACAGGTAAACCAATATTTGTCATCTCAGCCAAATTGGCTCCTTTACCACCCAAAAGGCTTTTCATATCAGCCTTTCCCTCCGAAAAGGTATAAACGTATTTTGCAGCAGCCATTTTAATCCTCCCCGATTCAAAATTAGATGTGAGAGGTTAAACCTCTCACCTTTAAAACAAGTATCAGTTATAAATACAAAATCACTTCAACTACATTTAAAATACAGCTTACCTATGCCGTTCGCCCCGGTAATAGATTTCTAAAACTTTGCTGGCAGTTTCCTCTACCGCCTTGTTGGTTACATCTATTATTGGGCAGCCAACCCTCTTCATGATTGACTCTGCATACTCCAGTTCCTTTAAAATTCGCTCAGGACTGGCGTAATCCGCATGGGAGGTTAATCCCAGGGTCTTTAATCTCTCGGTACGAATAAAATTAAGCTGTTGTGGTTTGATAGTTAAACCGATAGCTTTATGGGACGGAAGGTTGAAAATCTCCTGGGGTGGAGCAACCTCCGGCACAAGGGGCACATTAGCTGCTTTAATACGTTTATGCGCCAGGTACATACTCAGGGGAGTCTTTGAAGTTCTAGATACTCCAAGTATAACTAGATCCGCCCTCAAAAGACCCCTTGGGTCTTTTCCATCATCATATTTTACAGCAAATTCGATTGCTTCTACTCGTCTAAAATATTCTTCATCCAGCTTACGAACTAATCCTGGTTCTAATTTTGGCGGCCCTGAGGTTATTAGGGTCAGGGCATCCAGGAAAGGACCCATAATATCCACTGTTGGAATATGATGTCGGTCAGCCTCTCTAACCAGTACTTCCCTCAATTCAGGAAGAACCAGGGTAAAAGCAACAATGCAGTTTTGACCACGAGCCTCATCAACCACATCCACTATGTCCTGGGGATCATTGACGTAAGGAACTCGCCTGATTTGCACGTTGCCACCGTTAAATTGGCTAACAGCTGCCTTGGCAACCAGCTCAGCAGTTTCACCAATGGAGTCAGAAACAATATATACTACCGGATTATCATCTTTCGGCGCTATAATGGTCAATCCCCTCCTCAGGACCCTTCACCTAATTCTACAAAGATTCGGGTGATATTAGTTTTTGAGAATCTGCCTACAACTTCAAACTCTTTTCCCTTAGTACCAGGAACAGTTCTAACCACTGGTAAGGAATCCACTTCATGGGTCAGTAGCTTGTGGGCAGCTAACCAGGCTGAGTCATTAACATCTGTCATGTAGACGTTAGGCATGCGGGTCATAATAACCCCTACCGGCAGTTTATTGATATCTTGACCGCCTAGGGTAGTTTTTAGCAAATCCTTCCGGGAAACAACTCCCTCTAAGAGTCCACCATCCCGAACAACATATAGGGTGCCCACATCTTCAATAAACATGGTAACCACCGCATCGTAGACGGTGCAGCTTTCTGGAACTACAATGGGCACTGACTTCACGTCACCAACCTTAATCCTGGTGATTTTATCCGCCAGGACCCGGTCGGTGGATTTTCCACTGTAGAAGTACCCTACCCTAGGTCTTGCCTCTAATAATCCTGCCATGGTCAATATAGACAAGTCCGGTCTTAAGGTTGCCCTGGTAAGGTTGAGTTGCTCTGCAATTTGCTCACCGGTGATGGGACCATTCTTTTTTACTATTTCTAAAATAGTCTCCTGCCTTTTGGAAAGTTCCATCCCCTTACCCCCAACCCTCAATATGACATACTAATTACCAAAAACGATATATATAATATATATTATATCGATAAAAAAATCCCTTCTTTTTTCAAAAAAATTTGATCAAAAAGCTATTTTTTATCCTTCCACAACAATTTTACTGAAATCTGCCATACTTAAGCTTAAATCAGTTAATTGTTTGAGCATGGCCAGACGGTTTGCTTTTACCTGTTGATCCTCAACCATTACCATAACATTTTCAAAGAAGTTATTCAGGTGATCCTTTATACCGGCTATTCTCTCGAAAGCAATGGTGTATTCTCTTTTTTCCACCAGGGGTTGAACCTCTTTTATCAGCAAGGTCAATTGACGATATAATTCTACCTCAGCAGGATGCTCCAATCGCTCCTCCACCATGTCGCTTACCTTTGCATGTTTTGCCAGGCTGTTAGCCCTGTTAAATGCGGTCATTAAAGCACCAAAGGCTGGTTCAGACCGAAAGGACGCCAGGGCCTGACCACGTTCCACTACATCTGTAATATCCTCAAAGCCAGCAGCTAGTATTGCTTCCACTGTATCGTAGGTCAGTCCTCTGTCGGTCAATATTCCCCTAAGTCTTTGCTTGAAGAACTCTTGAATTTCATTCTTAACCTGGTTTAGCTCCTGTTTGAGTTCCACACCTTCGCTGTAGCCCTGGTAGGCCCATTCAATTATTTGATCCAGGGAAATATGAAGTCTGCCATCAATAATGATGTTACATACCCCAAGGGCCTGGCGGCGCAGGGCATAGGGATCCTGTGAGCCTGTTGGCTGGATTCCTATGGAGAAGCAGCCCACAATGGTATCCATCTTGTCCGCAAGGCTAAGGCTTCTTCCTGCCAAAGTATCAGGTAGTTGATCACCGGCAGATCTTGGCAGATAGTGTTGGAATATGGCCTCGGCCACCACTGGGTCTTCACCGTTGCGGAGAGCATACTCTCTACCCATCAGACCCTGTAGTTCCGGGAACTCGTAAACCATATTGGTCACTAGGTCAGCCTTAGCCAGAAGGGCTGCCCTTTGAATTTGCTCCGCTTGAACCCCATTGGCCCCCATGGTTTCAGAAATGTGTTCTGCCAGGGCACCAATCCTATCAACCTTATCTGCAATGGAACCTAATCCTTCTAAGAAGACAATTTTTTTAAGTCCTTCCACCTTTTCAGCTAGGGGACGTTTTAAATCCTCATCGAAGAAAAAGGCAGCATCGGCCAAACGAGCCCGCAGCACCTTTTCATTGCCGGCGGTTACAATTTCTATATGTGCACTGGTACCATTTCTTACTGCGATAAACTTGTTTAATAGCTTTCCGTCCTCGCCCATAACAGGGAAGTATCTTTGGTGCTCCCTCATGGGTGTAACCAGAACGGCCTCGGGCAGGTTAAGATAATTGTCATCAAAACTACCACACAGAGCTGTGGGCCACTCAATAATATTGGTGATCTCCTCTAGAAGATCTTCGTCAGGCTCAACCCGCCCACCCTCTGCAGCAGCTAACTCCTGAATCTGACGCCAGATTATCTCTTTCCTCTCAGCCGGATTCACCAACACATAGGCAGCCCTAATTCTATTAAAGTAATCATCAGGGTTAAGGATTTCAAAGCCACCTGTGGTTAAGAATCTATGACCAAAGGTATATCTATCTGATTTTAGATTTGCTAACTCAAAGGGAACTACTTGTTCTCCATAGAGGGCCACCAGCCAGCGGATAGGGCGGGCAAAGCGCATTTCCAGTGAACCCCATCTCATTGGCTTAGGAAAATGAAGTCCCGTTATCATGGCAGGTGTAATCTCAGCCAGTACATCAGCAGCGGGGCGTCCTTCCTCTCTCTTTATGGCATATAGATATTCAACCTGACCAATTGGTCGAACCACCAGGTCCTCTAAGTTTACCCCCTGAGACTTTAGAAATCCTTGTATGGCTTTGGTGGGATTTCCATCAATATCATAGGCTGCCTTTTTCGCAGGCCCCTTTATTTCCTTTTCCAGGTCAGACTGTCGCTCTGCAACATCCTTAACATGAAGAACTAAACGGCGTGGTGTACCATAGGTTGCAATATCTCCACAGTTAATCCTTTGTTCCTGCAGCATTTTAGCTGCCAGTTCCTTTAATTGTCCCAAAGCCGGCCCAAGAAAACGGGCAGGCATTTCTTCTATGCCAACTTCAAGTAAAAAATCCTTAGCCATTTTTATTAGCTCCTTTCTTTAACAAAGGAAATCCTAGCTTCTCACGCTGCTCAACATAGGCTTGTGCACAGGCCCGGGCCATCTGCCTGACCCTGGCAATATACCCCTGCCGTTCTGAAACGCTGATGGCGCCTCTGGCATCGAGCAAGTTAAAGGTGTGGGAGCATTTTAGTACGTAATCATAGGCCGGGAGTACAAGTCCCTTTTCAACAATGGTTGTAGCCTCGGTCTCATACATATCAAATAGGTCAAAAAGCATTTCCGTATTGGCATGTTCAAAGTTATAGCCAGATTGTTCTACCTCGTTTTGATGATAGACATCACCATAGGTCACGTCACCAACCCATACTATATCAAAGACACTATCCTTCTGCTGAATAAACATGGCTAAGCGTTCCAAGCCATAGGTTATTTCCGCACAAACTGGATGACAATCAATGCCGCCACACTGTTGGAAATAAGTAAACTGAGTTACTTCCATACCGTCCAGCCAAACTTCCCAGCCTAAGCCCCAGGCTCCCAGGGTGGGTGATTCCCAATTGTCTTCCACAAAGCGAATATCATGCTTGTCCGGGTCTATGCCAATTGCCCGCAAAGAATCCAGGTAAACGGTGATAACCTCATCAGGGGACGGCTTTAGGATTACCTGGTATTGGAAATAGTGCTGCAAACGATTGGGATTTTCTCCATATCGACCATCGGTGGGGCGGCGGGACGGCTCAACATAGGCAACCCGCCAGGGTTCTGGTCCTAATGCCCTTAAGAAAGTGGCCGGGTTCATAGTACCGGCGCCCTTTTCAATATCATAGGGCTGCTGGATGATGCAGTTTTGCTCTGACCAAAATTTATTTAAGGTCAGAATTAACTCCTGAAAATTCAAGTGTATTCCTCCTCTGATAATATAAATGAAAATAAAAACTCCCGTCCCTGACATAAGTCAGGGACGGGAGATCTCTCCCGCGGTTCCACCCTGTTTGACTGCCCAAGGGGCAATCCACCTTAATTAAAAGTTAGCTCAGGAGCTCCACCACTCGGCTTGCTTTACCGGCTCACACTAACCCGGCTCGCTGTCAAAACAACTCTCCAAGTATCTTTTCCCTCATCGCCTATTCTTGAATTACAGCATACAATTTACCAAATTACTAGTTTATTGTCAATACTCTTAATGCTTAGGAGTGTTGTCCTCGTGTTTATTGGGAACCTCCACTTCAGGCTGCCACTGATCCTTAGGATCATCAAATTCAAGTCTGTAATTATTGGCCAAGCCTACAATACTGCCTAATGCACCGATAATCAGGACCGGTGTACTGGCCATGGCTCCCAGCACCCCTAGGGCACCAACCGTGGCAGGAAATTCAACCACTGTCCGGTCATCTTTTTTAACCTTTACCTTGGTCTTCTGACCCTTTTCAAAAATATGTTTAACTTGACCCATAAATTCATTACCTTTACCGTGCAGTTTTTCGTTCCACTGACGGTTTTTCTGTTCCAGGCTGATAAGGGCTTCCACAACATCCCCTCCAGCTAGATCAAGGGCTTCCTTAGCCTCTTTATAACCAACACCAAGACGGGCCCTGATAAGGTCTATTTTTTCCAGTTCACTGGTCACGCAATAGTCCTCCTTTATGAACAATTATCGTTATATAGCTTTTCCCCTCTAGTACTTATTTTTATACAATCTATCCAAAAATTCTGCAGTTTTTAATCTTTTTTCCAAATGATATTCAATATATGCCCTAAGTAGACCCTTTAGTTCCTTTCTGATTATATCTGACACCTTTAGTTGGTGAAGCTTAGACAAATCCCAGCGGTAAAGGGTTTTTAATACTTCAAGGCTCCCGCGATTAAAGGTAGCTTTTACTCCAGTAGCAGAAATACATTCCCTGCATACAAAGCCCCCCAACTGCTGCTCAAAATTGACCTTAGCCTCCTTTAATGGTTGACCGCACTCGCTGCAAGAATCCAATTCCGGCAAAAAGCCTGACAAGGCTAATAATCGGGCTTCAAAAAATCGCAGGGCAAGTTCTGCATCTCCTTTGGCAATGACATGCAGGGTGCTCAGCAGAAGGGCAAATATTGCCTGATTAGGCTCGCACTCTTCTGTAAAACCATCTGCCAATTCAGCCATCTGAGCTGCAAAGGCCAAGCGGTCTAAATCATTTCTTAGCTCGGTAAAAGATTCCTTTAGCTCTGCTTGGCTGATGGAATCTAAATCTCTCCCTTTGTGCATCAGCAAAGAAGAGTAGCAAAAGGGTTGAACTGCCCCCCTCTTAGTACTTTTAGGCTTCGCCACACCATGGGCAACCACCCGCTGCTTTCCCCTTTGCAAAGAAAAAAGGGTTAATATTTTATCCGCTTCTCTCATATCCCGGGATTTAAGTACAATGGCGTCAAGATTATATATTTTAACTGAAATTATTATCACCTTCAGTTTTTATCTTTGATTTATATTATACTACTTCCCAACGATTAGATGTTCTTTTGTAATCACAAATATGACCCGTCTTTGCTTTTCTAAGGAATGGTTGTAAAATGGTGTTGGAGGTGTGTACATGCGTATAATAGTTGCTATTACCGGAGCAACAGGTGCTATTTACGGCATTACTCTTTTACAGCAGCTTAACAAGCTTGGATTGGAAACACATCTAATAATGAGTTCCTGGGCCAAGCAAACCATAGAATTAGAAACAACCTACACCCCACAACAGGTAGCTCAGCTTGCTAACATTTGTCATGACTTTGACAACCTTGCTGCATCAGTTGCCAGCGGTTCCTTCAAACATCAGGGTATGGTCATCTGTCCCTGCAGCATGAAGACATTGGCAGGCCTAGCCCATGGTTATGCCGAGAACCTGATTGTGCGGGCCGCAGATGTCACCCTTAAGGAAGGACGACAGTTAATCCTGGTACCCAGGGAAACCCCCCTGAATACCATTCACCTGGAGAACATGTTAAAGTTAGCCCATGCCGGCGCGGTAATTCAACCACCCATGCCCGCCTTCTATCACCATCCCTCTACCATACAAGACCTTATTATTCAAACCGTTGGACGCATCCTTGACCGGCTTGGTTTAGAGAATGATCTAGTCAAGCGGTGGTGATTGCTTAGGAGCTTTTCCTTTGGTCTCGTCTGACTGGGGAGCCTATAGATTACCGCAAAAAAGGGGTCTGTTAGCCATCCAACTAACAAACCCCCAAATTCCTTCCCCTGCAATCGGTACCCAACAAAGACGCTCTTAAGTAAGACCAGACGAGACCCAAAAGGCATCCCCAACTTTCTACTCTTCCTGGGAAAACCCCAAATTCCTGAGATCCGCCATCTTATTGCGCCAATCCTTTTTTACCTTTACCCATAGTTCTAAATAAACCTTTGAGCCTAGGAGGTTTTCTATTTCTTCCCTGGCCCGTCGACCAACCTCTTTAAGCATCTGTCCACCCTTACCAATTAGGATAGCCTTTTGGGATTCCCGCTCGGTAAATATTACTGCATTTAATGCCACAACCCCATTATTTCGCTCTTGTATCTGCTCAACAACCACCGCCACTGAGTGGGGGATTTCTTCACTTGTCAGATGCAAGACCTTTTCACGAATTATTTCCGCCATAATAAAACGCTCCGGTCGGTCGGTAATCATGTCAGTGGGGTAATATTGTGGTCCTTCCGGCAGGTATTTAATTATAGTTTGTATTAACCTGTCCACATTTTCTCCATCTATGGCAGATACAGGAATCAGTTCAGCAAAGGGGAGCAGATCCTTATAGCGACTAATCTTCTCCAATACTTCTTCTTTTTTTATTAGGTCAATTTTGTTAATCATTAAAAATATTGGAGTTTTAATCTCTTTTAACTGTTCGGCAATGTACTTATCCCCCGCTCCCGGATCATCCGTGGCTTCAACTAAAAATAAAACCACATCCACTTCCCTCAGGGCACCTAGAGCCACGTCTACCATATATTCACCAAGCTTGTGCTTCGGCTTATGTATGCCAGGTGTATCTAGAAATACGATCTGGGCCTCATTTCTAGTAAGTACCGAGTGAATTTTATGCCTAGTTGTCTGGGGTTTATCAGACATGATGGCAACCTTCTGCCCAACAAGCTTGTTTAATAGTGTAGATTTTCCCACATTAGGCCGCCCTACAAGGGCTGCAAATCCTGAACGAAATCCCTCTGGGGTATTTAACATATAAAGCCTCCTAAAACTTAAAGGTATCAAATTTTAAATTTCTGAACCGTCCACTGACTCATTCTAAATCCTTGGGGCCAAAGAAGCCTGGCAGCAGGTCTTCTACTTTGGATGTGCGGTATTGGCCCTTTAGATTGCCCATGTGTACTTGGATCTTTCCTCCGAATTCGGCCAGTACCTGTCGGCAGGCCCCGCAGGGGGAGCAATATTCGGGGACATCTGCCACCACAGCTATGGCATCGAAATCCCTATGGCCCTCTGATACAGCTTTAAAGATTGCTGTTCGTTCAGCACAGCAGGCCAGACCATAGGAGGCATTTTCCACATTGCAGCCGGAAAATACCTTGCCGTCCTTAGTCAATAGAGCAGCACCAACCTTAAACTTAGAGTAGGGTGTATAGGCATTATCCCTGGCTATTAGTGCCATTTCTATAAGTTTTTCCGCAGTGATTGTCATTTAAACAACTCCTTTAGACGTTAGCCAAAGAATATGCTGGAAATCTTTGGCCAGAATACTAGATAGGCCACAACTAGGGAGTAAATGGCGGCCAGCAGTACAGCTCCAGCGGCACAATCCTTGGCTATACCTGCCAGGGGATGCCGTTCACTGGTGGCTAAATCAACGGCAGCCTCAATTGCAGTGTTCAAGGACTCAGCAATTAAGACTAAAAATATTGCTGAACAAATGCTTAGCCACTCAATACTGGTCAGATGCAAAAAAAGGCCCACCGTCACCACCAGAAGTGCTGCTGTTAGGTGAACCTTCATATTTCTTTGGGTACCAATTACATAGATTATACCCCTCAGGGCATAGCCAAAACTACTTAAGATTCCTTTAGAATTCACAAGTATCACCTGGTTATCTTTAAAGCATTTAGGATAGCCTCTTCCTTCTCTCGCATAAGTTGACGTTCCTCTTCTGTCTGATGATCATAGCCCAGGAGGTGCAATGAGCCGTGGACAGTTAAAAAAGCCACTTCCCTCTCAAAGCTATGCTCATACTCTTGCGCTTGGCGTTGTGCGGTGGGAAGTGACATTACAATATCACCCAGCAGTTCCTCTGCATCCTCTTCCTCCGGCATTTCTTCCCCTTCGTTTAGGGCGAAGGAGAGTACATCCGTGGGCTTGTCTATACCACGATATTCTGCATTAAGGCTCTTAATATAGTTATCATCTACAAATATTACGCCCACTTCAGCTTCGGTAGAGTAGCCTTCTAGCTTTAGTGTTTCCTTTACTACTTTTTCAACTAGTAGGATGAGACTTTCCTCAAGGGAAATTTCTTCTTGCAAATTACTTGTTAGGACCGGCATTTCGAGTTTTTCTCCTTTCCATTTCCTGTTTCATGTCAGGATACTCAATTCGGTTATGGAAAATACCCGAAAGCACCCGTACAAAGCTGTTAGCTATGGCATCTAAATCTTTAAAGGTCAGGTCACACTCATCCAGTTGCCCGTCCATAAGCCTGTCCTTGATGATTTTACGAACCAATCCCTCTACCCTGCCAGCGGTCGGATGCTGCAGTGATCTTACTGCTGCTTCAATATTATCCGCCAGCATGACAATAGCTGCCTCTTTTGTCTTTGGTTTTGGACCCTCATAACGGAAGTCTTCCTCATTAACAGATTCATTCCTATCACCTTCTAAGGCCTTGTGATAGAAAAAGCTGACAAGACTTTTTCCATGATGCTGCTCGATAATGTCCACCACAGGCTGGGGTAGTTTCTGCTCCCTAGCCAATTCAACTCCATCCTTAACATGGGAGGTTAATATTAGCGTGGATAATGATGGTGCTATTTTATCATGGGGATTATCCCCACCCAATTGATTTTCAATAAAAAAGTAAGGTCTCTTTATTTTGCCAATATCATGATAGTATGCTCCGACCCTGACCACCAGCGGCTCTGCACCAACAGATTCCGCTGCCGCCTCGGCTAAATTACCCACTAGAATGCTATGGTGATAGGTTCCAGGTGCATCAGTCAAAAGTTTCTTTAACAGCGGGTTATTGGGGTTAGATAGTTCCAGCAGTCTAACTGTAGAGGTAATGCCAAAACTGGTTTCTAAGTAGGGTAATGCGCCATTAGTTAAGATTGAGGAAAGCAATCCATTGGCAATACCTAAACCGAGGGCTGAGGTGGCAATTAGATACCAGGGGGACCCGTTAATCAACCCTACTATGGCAATGATAATAACATTAATGGCCCCAACATAAATGCCGGCCTTTACCAGATCACCCCTCTGACTCAGCTTGGATACGCTAAATACCCCGGTTACTCCACCAATAAAACCAACTAGAGCAAACTGAAAATTGTTCCCTGACATTACACTCAGCAGCAAGGCTAAGTTTACCACCACCAGCATGGCAAGACGAGCATCTAAAAGAATGGTAATTAACATGCCGGCCGCAGCCACCGGTGCTAGGAAACCAAATAAAGCTCCCAACTCAGGCCATTGGGTTATATTGATGGCCATAACCGCCCTGGAAACTATTAGGGTCATTAAAAAGATAATCCCTATCAGATACAGATAGCTGCTCTTTCTATAAATATCCCTCTGGTGAATATAGGTGTAGAGAAGTATTACCGACATGAGCAGTGCTACTAACAAACCGGTTCCTATAAGGGTGCCTAGGGTAAGTCCCGGCCTTGACAAGCCTAGTGCTTGGAGCCTTACCATATGCTCTTCGGTAACAACATCCCCCTGGGATATTATTCTCTCTTTATACTGTATATTAACCCGTACCGGAGGGACACTTTCGGCTGCTTCCTGCTGTTGCATTAGATATTTTTCCGGATCAAAGAAGGCATTTGGCCTAAAGAAATGTTTGATCAACCCTTGACCTAACAGCCTATAGGGCTCTTGAAATTGTCTGTCGACAATTTTATTTGAGGCCTGATTTTTAGCCTCTTCAATATTATCCGAAGTGATGCCGCCTTCCTGGGCATATACATCAGTTAGAATCACAGTTAAACCCTCGGCCAGTTGGTCAGTGCTGGCGGGGTTTCCCTCCGCGATATCTCTAATAATTTGGTCAGACAGGCTAAATGGAATCAATGCCTTAACCCGATTTGTTTTTATATCCTCATCGGCTTCAGTATCTGCCTGAACTTTTTTAACACTATCTAAAACTTGATTGATATCCTGTTGAACATTAATTGGAACATCCCTGTTAACCTCTGGAAGTCTTTGTACCCTCTCCATGGCTTTCTGCCGTTCCTCAGTGGTTTTCTCCTGATCAACATAGACCACAGATCTAGGAGCAAAAATGGTTGATGGAGATATTTGACCAACTTGCAGATTAACCTTTTGGGGTACAAATTCAAAGGCAACAAGCATTGTTATAAGCACAAAGAACAAACCAGCAGCAATATAGCGCTGGAAATTTTTATTTTTAAATAAGAATTTGAGAGCCTTTAACAGTCCTCCACCTATTCGGCGTAATAACAACATTACTAATTACTCACTCCCCACCTGTCAGAAGGCCAGTCCTACTGCTCATCCTGCTGTTCGTAAGCCCGGATAATTTCTATTACCAGGGGGTGCCGTACAATATCAGCCGCAGTCATCCATTGGAAAGAAATACCCTTAACTCCTTCCAAAACCCTTTTAGCATCAATTAAGCCGGAATTTTGGCCCTTTGGCAAGTCTATCTGGGTAATATCCCCTGTAATTATTGCCTTGGAGCCAAATCCAAGTCTTGTAAGAAACATTTTCATTTGCTCAGGCGTGGTATTCTGAGCTTCGTCTAAGATAATAAAGGAATCTTCCAGGGTTCTTCCACGCATATAAGCCAGTGGTGCAATTTCAATAATATTTCTCTCTAGGTATTTTTGTGTGTGTTCCATTCCCAAAATATCATACAGACTATCATATAGTGGCCTCAAATAAGGATCAATCTTTTCCTGAAGATCCCCTGGCAGAAAGCCTAATTTTTCTCCTGCCTCCACTGCTGGCCTGGTAAGAATTAATCTGTTTATTTCTTTTTTTCGCAAAGCATTTACCGCCATAGCCACTGCAAGATAAGTTTTACCACTTCCCGCAGGTCCTATGGAAAATACAATATCATTTTTCCTGATATTATTAATATAATCCCTTTGCCCTAAGGTTTTGGCCTTTAGCTGCTTTCCCCTGGCAGTTACCAGCACAATATCTTTGCCTAAACTTGAAAGTGCCCCTTTAACCCCAGATTTGGCAGACCTAATGGCATAGTTTATCTCATGCCTGCCAATATGATTGCCGGCTTGAAAGTACTCCTTTAGTTGAGAAAAAATCTCTTTCCCCTGTTCCACCTGTTCAGGTGACCCAATAATAGTTATTTCTTCTCCCCGGGCTATCACCCTTATTCCTAAACTTTGCTCCAACAAATTAAGGTGTTCGTCTTGTTTTCCGAATATGGCTGCAGCCGCCTCGTTATCGTTAATTACAACCTTTGCTTCAACACGTTCGGTCAATAGTTAACCTCCTCATTAGCTTTAAAAGGTTTTCCCTGTCCTATATCTTCAATTGTCTCAATAAAAGCCCTGACCCTGATTAAGTCTTCAGTTTTCCCGGTACTTATCTCTTCCAATCTTTCCTCAACTATTCTAGCTCCATTTGGAAGTCTAGATTTTGCTTCTTCTATAGCTTTTTGACCTGCTACATTCTTTGCCCCGGTTTCGCCATGATTAACCCGCGTAATGACTTTTTCCTTAAATTGCACACTTATAAGTTCGACGGGGATTTCGATATTCCTCCATTTTGGTAGACTTTTAGAGGTCATCTCTTCTTTATAGTGCTGGTAAGGAGAGTTTTTAGGACCTGATATGATTATTTCCTTGCCCCCAAATTTAATACGGGTAGAGGTTTTTTGGCGCTCCGACATATTCTCCTTAATTTCATTTAGCGGACACTCACCATAGCCCTCATACCATACTCGGGCCCTGACAATACCTTTGGCCTGAACATAATGACTAATGAATTTTGCTTCCGGGGGATCCTGTCCCTCAGGTAAAGGTTGGTTAGTAGTATCAGGTTTAACCTCTTCTTTAACCTCACCGCTGATTAAAATCTGCCCAGGAAGCACAGTATCCCCTTCCTTTGCTATCGCTTGTCCTTTGAGAACAAGCACTTCTTTAATTAATCCAGCTTTGGCGGCTACGATATGGGCTGGCCCACGGTTTTCATCCTCCACAACCAGTTTACGCTCAGCAATCTCAATGGTAGCCCTGGTACCCTTAAGGGTTACTCCTACCCAGGCAACAGAGGGAAGTTTTTCACGGATACTCTTCTCCACTTCCTTTGTATCCACACCCCACTTAGTTACTCCGGGTTTCAAGCCCGATTCAGCGGCATATTTTTTTATCTCATCCTTTGACAGTTTCTCAGCACCGGACACATCAACAAACCATACAAAGGAAGACAGGAAATAGAGAATGACTAGAAATGCAAGGCCACCAATGGCCAGCAATTTCCTCTTCTTAAGACGATCAACTAAAAAAGGTAGCCCAAAACGCTGATGAATCTTAAATCGACACTTGGTGGCCCTTGCGATATGGCGCAAGGGCCTTACATCACTAATCCTTACCTTAACCATAATTTGGTCTTTACCCAGCCTGGTTATATCCCATAGATATATTCCCCTGCTGGTGGCCATATTTACATATTTCTCAAGAAAATCACCTTTAATAACCATAGATACATAACCCAAAATAAAGGATAGTATTCTGGCTAATACCATTTACCACACCTCCCCAGGCTCAAGGAAAGTGAGGGATTTAATCTGTCCATCTACGCAAATTTCATCTGTCTTAATATTTCTTACCATCAGGTTCCCACCGATAATTCCGACCTCGCCATCCCCAACCTTGATCCGAACCTTATCTGAGTTATATTCCACGATACCCCTGTGATTTTCAATAAACACCTGTAAGTTGCCCACCAAAACTATTTTGGGCAAGTCCAACATTACATCGCTTGGGATCTCAAAAAAATCAGAAAACTGCTTTTTCACTTTCCTTTGCAAATCCTTAAAGGACATTAAAATCCCCTCCTCGGGATTATCTTTATGCACCCGAGGAGGGGAAAATTACTAATTATTGGTACCTATTCCTTTTACGCCTTGCAACAGGTGGGCCAAGGATTTCTGAAAGAATTATTCCCTGACGAAGCATCCCAGGTCCCATGTCTTTATGGTCAAAACATTTATGGGAAACTTTTTCTTCACCTTTTGTTTTCTTTTTATTTCTTCTTGCATCTGCTGTATTTGGTTGCGCTGGAGGCTCCACAGCAGCAGTTTCAAACATTCTCGGTAGTTCTTCTTCCTGTTGATAAACTATTTCCTCTGGAGGACCCATATCCAAAACATCCTTAGGATATCCAGGAGTAGGAGGGGTCGTTTCCTTTGCTTCCTCACCCTTTGGTCCCCATTTTCCCCGGAGATCCTGGGGTAATCTATAGGAACGAGGGGCTGGTTGCTCCTCTTCCCGTTCAGGCGCCGGCATCCTCCCTTTGGCTTTGTTGGCCAATGCTCTGAATACTGCCCAGAGTATGGCCAAAATTATTAGATTTTCCAAGGGGCATCACTTCCCTATTCCGTCTTCTTTCCCTTTGCCTGGTTCTCCTGATTACCAGGACCGGATATGGACTCTCTCATCTTGGTATCTGCCAATATGTTTTGCATATTATAATAATCCATTACACCAAGTCTGCCGGAGCGGAAGGCTTCAGCCATAGCCCTGGGAACCTCAGATTCCGCTTCTACCACCTTAGCCCGCATCTCTTCAACCCTAGCCTTCATTTCCTGTTCCTGGGCTACTGCCATAGCCCTGCGTTCTTCTGCCTTGGCCTGGGCAATGTTTTTATCAGCCTCAGCCTGATCGGTTTGAAGCTGAGCACCAATGTTACGACCTACATCCACATCAGCTATGTCAATTGATAGAATTTCAAAGGCAGTACCAGCATCAAGCCCCTTTGATAAAACGGTCTTAGAAATGCTATCAGGATTTTCCAATACCATTTTATGGGTATCGGAACTACCCACACTGGTTACAACACCTTCACCAATTCTAGCTATAATGGTTTCCGCACCGGCACCACCCACCAGGCGGTCGATATTGGCTCTAACGGTAACCCTGGCAACAGCCTTAACCTCAATACCATCCCTGGCCACAGCACTGATGATAGGTGTCTCAATAACCCTTGGGTTAACACTCATTTGAACAGCCTCCAGCACGTTACGACCTGCTAAGTCAATGGCCGCTGCCCGCTCAAACTGCAGGGGAATATTTGCCCTTTCTGCAGCAATCAGTGCATCAACAACCCTATCAACATTACCTCCAGCCAGGTAATGGGCTTCCAACTGATCCACATTTACAGCCAAGCCTGCCTTGTCTGCCTTAATGAGGGGATTGACAATTTGTGCAGGTGGCACCCTACGCAATCTCATACCAACCAGGGTGATTATACCCACCTTAACCCCTGCCGCCAGGGCCGAAATCCACAGCCCTACCGGTATGAAACTCATCAGAGTAACAAAAAGCACAACTCCAAGCATTACTAATACAAGAAAAGATAATCCGCCAATACTAATCAATACCATTTCCTCCTTTGGTAACTAAAAACTTATTTTTATTCTTCCCTGTCAAAGTCTGTCTTATTAAACATTGTCGGTTGCTTTAACTACTACCCTCCCACCTTCAACTTTAATAACCAGCACCGGAGTCCCGGGACCAATATAATCTCCTTCAGTAACTACATCTATCCTCTTACCGTCAATTAGTGCTGAACCTGCCGGTCGCATAGGTGTAGCTGCCACTCCAACTTTTCCAAGTAATTCCTCCAGATCTCGGCTGGGTGCCACATAACCTTCTTTACGGTCTTGACGATTGTCCAGCTTCACCCGGTTCCAAAAATTTATTTTGCCTGCTAGCCAAACCCCTCCAACCAGCACCACAAAGGTTACTACTAGTGCTACAGTTAATGCCTGAGTAGCTTGAAAGATATCGACCGATAAAAGCAGGACACCCCAACCAAGTAAAACAACGCCGAAAACCCCTGGCACGCCAAAGCCTGGTACAAAAAATACTTCCAATACCAGGGCGAATACCCCAAGGATAATGGCAAAGGCAGCCAACCAAGCAGACATCTCTGACAAAAATAACATAAGCTCACCTCCTGTCTTTAGAACCGGATTGCCCAAAAGGAGCTTCCCAGTTTTATTGGAAATATCTTACTACAAAGCACTATGTTAAAAAATGCTTGGCATACCTATATGCCAAGCATTCCCTTTGTAATCATTTTTAATTATCTGAAGCTTTTACGCTTACGTGCAGCCTCGGACTTCTTCTTTCTTTTTACACTGGGTTTCTCATAGTGTTCATGTTTACGTGCCTCGGCTAAAACGCCAGCCTTTTGACATGTCCGCTTAAAGCGCCGGAGGGCACTGTCCAGTGTCTCGTTTTTGCCTACTCTAACTTCCGCCACTCAATTTCCCTCCCTCCGCCAATCCATAAAACCAATTACAGTAACCACATCTATGATAGGTAAAAACTCCAAAAAAATCAATACCAGTTTATTATACAATGGCAACTTCTTTCAGTCAACAGTTTAGCCCGGTGGCCATTGCATTTGCCTTCCTCCAATTAAATGGAAGTGGATATGGTACACCGTTTGGCCTCCCTCTTCTTTGCAATTGGAAACCAGTCGAAATCCCTTCTCAGAGATGCCCAATTCCTTGGCAATATTTGAGGCAGCAGTAATTATATGTCCCATCAGCCCAGAATCATCACTATTTAGGTCCACCAGGGTGGCTATATGCTTCTTGGGTATAATCAGCACATGAACAGGAGCCACAGGACTTATATCCTTAAAGGCCAGTACTTTTTCATCTTCATATACTTTTTGCACGGGGATTTCCCCGGATATTATTTTGCAAAAGAGGCAGTCTTGCACCAAAAACACCTCCTCCCACTGATAACTGGAAAAACACCTGAACATAGTCTTTCCTAAAAGTGTATTCAACACACCTTCAATATTATCCTGCAATGTAGTTTAAATTATTATGCCTTTTAATAGAGATTCTTCGGTTCCTATTAATTCAACCCTAACAATTTCACCCTTCAGGGATTGATCTCCTGGAAATATTACTTTAAGGTAAGTATCAGTGTGCCCCTCCCAAAGCTCTAAATCCTGTTCATGGGGTTGTTCCACTAAAACCTCCACTATCCTTCCAACCTGCTGAAAAGCAAAATTATGGGATAGTTCCTTCCCAAGATCAATTAGCCGTTTACTACGGCTCTCCTTATCTTGTGCAGAAATCTGATCCGTGTATTCTGCTGCGGGAGTACCCTTTCTTGGTGAGTATTTAAAAACATGTATTCCGGCGAACCTGGCCCTGGCCACCGTTCTCATGGTATTCAAAAACATTTCTTCCGTTTCACCCGGAAAACCAACAATCACATCACTGGTGATGGCAACTCCATCAATGTTATCACAGATAACAGTAATAAGCCTCTCAAATTCATGGGTGTTGTAACGCCGCTTCATCTTTTCCAGAATACGATCGTCGCCACTTTGCAGGGGAATATGAAGATGCCGGCAAACATTACCATGATCTGCCACAGCGTTGATTAGGGCAAAATTTATATCATGGGGTTCTACTGAGCCTAATCTTAGCCGCTTAAGGCCAGGAACTTTAGCCAATCTGTTTACCAGCCAGGCCAAATCCATATCCCGACCAGGTAAGTCCTGACCGTAGGCGCCAATGTGTATCCCAGTAAGCACTAGCTCTTTAAAACCCTGGGCAACCATTTCCTCCGCAGCCTTTAAGACATTTTCAGGTAAACGGCTTCTTACGGGTCCTCTGGCATAGGGAATAATGCAATAAGAGCAATAACTATTACAGCCTTCCTGGATCTTAAGGAAAGCTCGTGTTTTGCCTTGATCCCCAGGGGTGGGAAGTTCTTCAAAGGAATCACTCAGCATAATATCCTCAACAACATTAACAGGACCATTATCCTTGGAGTAATTCTCCACTAGGCTTACAATTCTACTGCGGTCTTTAGTTCCTACCACCAGATCAACTCCGGGTATTTCCAAAACCTCACCCGGGGATGTTTGGGCGTAGCAACCTGTGACAGCGATCACTGCAGCAGGGTTTTGCTTGACGGCCCGACGAATTATTTGCCTGGATTTTCGGTCCCCCAGGTGGGTTACTGTACAGGTATTGATAACATAAACATCCGCTGGCTGCTCAAACTCAACTACTTCATAACCAGCCTGACGAAATAAATCTCCGATGGCCGATGACTCGTATTGGTTTACCTTGCAGCCCAGTGTAAAAATGGCGGCTGTTTTAGACATACACAATACCTCCTACCCGATTTCACCGTAGTGGAATAATACCATAGTCAAGGTCGCTGGTCCCGCAGTCTCGGTTCTTAAAATCCGCGAACCCAGTGTAACCCTATGACAGCCCTCTTTAACTGCCCTGTCAACCTCTTCCGGCTCAAAGCCCCCCTCAGGCCCGATAAATATATAAACCTCCCGGGGCGATTCAACCAACAGCACCTTACTTAAATGCTGCATCTTTTCACCCTCCCAGGGCAGCAGCAGAAGAGCACCTGCGGGAATTCCCGTAAACACTTCTTCCCAGGAGGATAATCTATCAACCGATGGAATTTCGCTTCTACGGCATTGTTTGGAGGCTTCTAGGGCAACTCTCTGCCACCGTTCCTGTCGTTCTATAATCTTTTTTCCTTCTAGCCTTACCACCGAGCGCTTAGCCGCTAGGGGTATAATCCGGTGCACTCCTAATTCGGTACATTTTTGTATAATACTTTCCAGTTTATCCCCCTTAGGCAAACCTTGAACCAAGGTCACTTTAAGGTTTGGTTCAGATATCTGATCTTCTTTACCCAGTAGGCGACATTTTATTTCCTCTTTATGTATCTCAGATATCTCAGCCTTAAAAGCCTTACCTCTGCCGTCCAGGAGGGTTAAGGTAGCACCAGGTTCCATGCGTAATACCCTTACAATATGTTTTACATCCGGTCCGGTTATGACTGCACTATCTTCCCTTATCTGATGAGGCTCTATAAAAAAGCGGGCCAAAATTTATCCCTCCAAAGTGCTAAGATAGGACACCCATTCCCCGTCTTCCCGTGTAGCTAGTACTATAAAACCGGCTTGTTCTAGTTTTTCCTTTACTTCCTCAGCCCTAAACCGAATAATTCCAGAGGTGATAAAATACCCCCCCGGCCTGATAATCCCTGAAACATCCGGTGCTAGAAGGATAATAACATTGGCTATAATATTTGCAATTACAATGTCCAGCGGTCCCTCAACCTTGTCCAGCAGATTACCCTGACATACATCTACCTGTCCTTGAACTTCGTTTAGACCAATGTTTTCCCGAGCTATATCCACGGCCACTTGATCAAGATCCACAGCAAAAACCTTTGCTGCCCCCAGCTTGGCTGCAGTAATTGCCAGTATCCCTGTACCGGTCCCTACATCTGCTACAGTTTCTCCTCCCTGGACTATGTCTTCTAAAAACTCCATGCACATGGTAGTGGTGGGGTGATTTCCGCAGCCAAAGGCCATGCCAGGGTCTAGCTCCAACACTAGACGTCCCGGAGGTGGAGAATAGTCTTCCCAACTAGGCTTTACTGCCAGTTTCTTCCCAATCTCCACCGGCTTATAATAAGCCATCCAAGAGGTAGCCCAATCTTCTTCAGCAACCCTAATGGTCTCCACCCTAGGAAGATTCTCCAAAGGTAATTCCGCCAGTCTAATCTGAATCGAAGCAAGCTTGTCCTCCAAATCCACATTATCCGGCAAATAAGCTTTAACCACCGGCATAGGACGATTTAGTACTTCCTCCGGGAACTCATAATGATCCCATATATTAGCAGCTATATATCTAGAAATTAAGGCGGGGTCCTCAATCACAACCCCGCCAGCACCAAGTTCCTCAAAGATATTGCTGACCATATCTATTCCTTCATGGGGCACATGGACGGCAATTTCTAACCAATTCACGGCTTTATAGCCCTCCTCTTGGGTATGTCTTGGCTTATCAGCCAATAAAAGCATCTTTCATTTTTTCAAAGATGTTTTTGTTGCCGCCCTGGGGGTTTTCTCCGCCCAAGCGGGCAAATTCTTTGAGTAGCTCTTTCTGCTTATCACTTAATTTTGTTGGAGTGGTTACCTTTACCCTCACATGCTGGTCGCCACGCCCACTGCCATTTAGATACGGCACACCTTTTCCTTTGATACGGAAAACGGTGCCGGTTTGAGTGCCTTCGGGCACCTTTAGTTCAGCAGTACCATCAAGGGTTGGAACCTCCACAACATCCCCCAGGGCGGCTTGGGCAAAACTAATATTCATTTCGTAAATAACCTCATTGCCATCCCTGGCAAAATCTTTATGGGGGCGAACTGACAAATAAACATATAGGTCACCCGGAGGACCACCCCTGATTCCTGCCTCGCCTTCACCATTTAAGCGTAATCTGGAGCCATCATCAACACCGGCAGGAATTTTGATATGAATGGTCTTGGTTTTTCTGACCTGACCCATTCCCCGGCAGGTGGGGCAAGGCTTTTCAATTACTTTACCGGTACCTCGGCATTGCTCACAGGTTCGGCTTTGCACTATTCTGCCAAAGGGTGTGTTTTGGGCAATCTGAACTTGCCCGGTGCCTTGACAGATACCGCAGGTCTTGGTTTTACTACCAGGAGCAGACCCACTACCAGCGCAGGTGTCACATGTTTCAATCCTTGGTACCTGGATATCTCTCTCCAGGCCAAAGGCAGCTTCCTTGAAGGATATTTCCAGGTTAATCCTCAAATCACTACCCTTTTGGGGACCAGTGCGTTGGCGGCCCATGCCCCCAAAAAACATATCAAATATATCTCCCAAACCGCCGCCGAAGTCAGCACCGCCAAATCCGCCAGCACCAAAACCTTGACCGTCGGTTGCTGCATGCCCAAATTGGTCGTAAGCAGCCCTTTTTTCCTGATCACTGAGCACAGCATAGGCCTCGGCAATTTCTTTAAATTTGGCCTCAGCTTCATCTTTGTTACCAGAATAGGCATCAGGGTGGTATTGTCGGGCCAGCTTACGGTAAGCTTTCTTCAAATCCTCTGGCGAAGCGTCCCGGGAAACCCCAAGCACTTCATAATAATCCCGTTTAGCCATATTTCACCACCTAAAATCAAAAATTACAAAAATAGTATCACTGGAAGAAAGGCACGCAATAATCATTCCCTTTAATGCGTGCCTTTAAGAAACACTTATCTATTATATTACAGGGGACTATTTATTGTCGTCTTTTTTCTCATCTTTAATTTCATAATCAGCATCTACCACATTATCCTTACCCGCTGTATCCCCGCAGGAACCTCCTGCACAACCTCCCTGGGCCTCCTGCTGTGCATTTTGCTGATACATTGCTGAGGTTAACTCATATAAGGGTTTGGTTAATGCTTCCAGTTTATTTTTAATTTCATCAATGTCATTGCCACCAAGGGCAGCCTTAAGTTCCTCAATGGCCTTTTTCAGGTTATCCACCTGAGCTTGATCCGCCTTATCACCAAGATCGGTTATTGTTTTCTCTGCTTGATAAATCATGGTGTCAGCCTGATTTCTGATCTCAACGGACTCTTTACGCTTCTTATCCTCTTCGGCAAACTTCTCGGCATCATTAACCATCGTATTAATTTCATCATCCGATAAACCGCCGGTTCCTGTAATAGATATACTCTGTGCTTTGCCTGTGCCCATATCCTTGGCGGACACGGATACTATACCGTTAACGTCTATATCAAATTTGACTTCAATCTGGGGTACGCCCCTTGGCGCCGGGGGAATTCCGGTAAGTTGGAACTTACCCAGGGTTTTATTATCCCCAGCCATCTGACGCTCACCTTGCAGCACGTGAATCTCAACCGAGGTCTGGTTATCAGCTGCAGTGGAGAAAATCTGGCTCTTTGATGTGGGAATAGTAGTATTGCGATCAATCAAGCGGGTAAACACACCACCCAGGGTTTCAATGCCCAGAGATAAAGGGGTGACATCCAGTAGCAGGACATCCTTAACCTCACCGGCTAATACCCCTGCCTGGATGGCAGCACCTATGGCTACACACTCATCAGGGTTAATACCCTTATGGGGCTCCTTGCCCAGGAATTTGCGTATTGCCTCCTGAACCGCTGGAATACGGGTAGAGCCACCAACCATCAGCACTTTATTGATTTCATTAGCGCTTAATCCTGAGTCAGCTAAGGCCTGGCGTGTGGGGCCCATGGTTTTTTCCACCAGATCAGCGGTTAACTCATCAAATTTAGCCCTAGTCAAATTAATATCCAAGTGAACCGGACCATCTGGCCCAACGGAAATAAAGGGTAAGTTAATATTTGAGGTTACTACACCAGACAATTCAATTTTTGCTTTTTCAGCGGCTTCCTTTAGTCGCTGCATAGCCATTTTATCCTTGGCAAGGTCTATGCCGGTCTCTTTCTTGAACTCACTGGCCAGGTATTCCATTACCCGGTGGTCAAAGTCATCTCCACCCAGTCGGTTATTACCACTGGTGGCTTTCACCTCAAAAACTCCCTCACCAAGCTCCAGGATGGAAACATCAAAGGTACCGCCGCCCAAGTCAAACACCAGGACAGTTTGATCCTCTCCCTTATCCAACCCATAGGCTAAAGCTGCAGCTGTAGGCTCGTTGATGATCCTCAGTACTTCAAGCCCAGCAATCTTGCCGGCGTCCTTGGTGGCCTGACGTTGCGAGTCACTGAAATAAGCTGGCACAGTAATAACTGCCTGGGTAACAGATTGACCAAGGTAAGCCTCAGCATCTGCCTTTAGCTTTGACAGAACCATGGCCGATATTTCCTGGGGTGAATAGTCTTTACTCTCAATAGTTACCTTATAGTTGGTCCCCATATGACGTTTAATTGAAAGGACTGTGCGATCGGGATTACTAACAGCCTGACGTTTAGCAACCTGCCCTACTAAACGCTCACCTGTTTTAGAAAAACCTACGGCAGATGGTGTTGTACGTGCCCCCTCGGCATTTGGAATAACTACCGCCTCTCCGCCTTCCATTACAGCAACGCAGGAGTTAGTAGTACCTAAATCAATACCAATTACTTTTCCCATTGTTTTCAACCTCCTGAGAAAATTATGTTTAATTTTTAGGACCTGGCTACTTTAACCATAGCAGGTCTAATTATCTTTCCTTTTAGAAAGTATCCTTTTCTTAGTTCCTCAACCACCGTATTTTCCGGACTCCCTGTATCCTCCACCTGCATAACAGCCTCATGGTGATTAGGATCAAATTGCTCTCCTACAGAAGGCACGGGGGTCAGCCCTTCATTGGTAAGTACCTCTATAAACTGACGGTGAATCATTTCTACCCCGCTGACAAACTTATCTCCACCATCACCGGAAGAAGCAAGGGCCCTTTCAAAATTATCCAGCACAGGTAGTAATTCCTTAATTAAATGCTCAGAACCATACTTTATAAGGTCTTCTCTCTCCTGGCGACTGCGACGGCGTAAATTTTCATAATCTGCTTGTAGCCTTAAAGCCCTGTTATTATTAGCCTCTGCCTCTGCGTTCTTTTCGTCCAGCAGCCTTTTAAGTTCAGCAGGGTCATGGGATACCTCGGTCTGATTGTCTGCCATTACTTCAGGTTCCAAAACTTCAGGTTCCACCACTTCCTTTTTTAATTCTTCCTGATTTAAATTATTTTTGGTCACTCTATCACTCCTCAAACTACTGCTCATGGTTATCTCCAGCAGCCTGTTTATAATCTCTCATCTTTATAATGGTATCAATCCTAAGTATGGCTTCAGCTATCTCACCTGCCGCCTTCAATGCATGGATTTTAACCAGGGCCGGATCCAATACACCCAGTTCCAGCATGTCGGCTATCTCCCCGGTGTCACAGTCCACTGCCAGGGAGCTATTATTTTGCTCCACCTGGGCTGCCAATACGTCCCCTATTTTTTCCAAGGGATTAAAGCCAGCATTGGAAACTATCTGAGCCAGAGGGCGTTTTAAAGCCTCTGCCACACAGTCAACACCATAGGCCGCCATACCACGGGTGTTTTCTCGGATCTTTTCTACCTCCCTGGCCACGGCTAATTCCACTGAGCCTCCCCCGGGAACAACTCCCCCCTTGATAGAAGCTTGAACAGAACTAGCAGCATCCTTGGCAATGCGTTCCCTCTCACCCACCACTTCCTCGGTGGCCGCACCAACCAGCACAGTGGCCATCGGCTTGCCATAGCCATTTAATATCCAAACCTGCTCAAGTTTTTCGTCTTCAAGGACTCTGTTTGCCTTACCCAAGTATTTTTCTAGTTCCATGGACTCCTTTTTCAAACCGGTTCGTTTAATGATCCTGGCCCCTGTGTGCTCTGCTGCCCGGCGGAGTTCCTTTGCTAATACTCGTTGAACCACCATAATACCAGCATCGGTAAGCATTTCCTCTGCTATATCGTCAACTCCCCGATCCACCAGAACTAAACCGACTCCCAGATTAATTATCCTTTGCACATTGGCTCTGAATTCACTCTGGAGTTCCAAATAACGTGCAAAGCCCGCTTCCGTGCTAAGGGCCTCATCTTCAATTTCTTCAGGCTCCAGGGCATCATCAATAACCAGAATCTTAACATCATCCAGGTTCCTTGGCATTTGCTTATTAATGGTTTCCTTATTAAGGATTACACCCATGAACACCTGGTTTGAGGCCCCTTCTTCAGAAACCACCGTATCGGCAAGCTTAAAATTGGGGTCCAATAACTTATTACGGCCAATTAAACGGGCAGATTCCACCACCAAATCGGCAATATCCTGGTGCTCCCTACCAGCAACCAAGGCCACCTGATGAACCCAAGAATGCCGCAAGTCCTCCATGGGTAGGGTTTTTTCCTTGATAGCTTCCAATGCTCGCCGCACCCCGGTTCTTATGCCCTCTATGACTCGGGCCACCGGTACCCCCTTAGCCACCTGTTCAACCCCGGCACCCACCAGGGCGCCTGCCATAACCGTGGCAGTGGTGGTTCCATCTCCTATCTCTTCCTGTTGGGCTTTAGCAATATTTATCACCATCCTGGCCGCCGGGTGGTTTGCTTCCATCATGGTAAGAATAGTTACCCCATCATTGGTAATTACCACTTCTCCAAACTTATCTACCAGCATAGTGTCAAGACCCTTTGGTCCTAGGGTTCCTTCCACCGCCGAGGCAATAGCCCTAACGGCATTTGAATTTGTCATCAGGGCAGCCAGTTTTTCATTTACTTCAGCCCCCTGGCTGGCCTGCTGTTTGAGACTCACTACAGTCCCTCCTTTAATAAACTCAACCTTTACCCTTAAGAATACTCTCCAATACCCTGGAAAGATTCCTTGTCATATGATCCACCACTGTAACTACTTTAGCATATTCCATTCTGGTTGGTCCCAAGACACCAATAGTCCCCAGGACTTTATTGCCAACCCTATAGCTGGCTGTAACCATACTGCAATTTTGAATTTCTTGTCTGGCATTTTCATTGCCAATTTTCACAGTTACACCCTGGATTCCCTGGGAATGCTCCAGTATATCCCGCAGCATTTCCTCCTGTTCCAAAAGGGATAATAGAACCTTTACCTTATCAACATTGTGAAACTCCGGTTGATTGAGGATATTGAATACCCCGTCTAAATATATTTTATCCTCCGCCTCCGTTGTTAGCCTATCTTGCATCAGTTCAAGGGCCAAATCCAGTATATGCCTGTGCTTATGCAGCTCAAAATATACTTCTTTAATCAGTGCAAGTCTGATATTGTCCATGTTTTTGCCCTGCAGCTTGGCGTTAAGGACACTGGATATTTGCTCCAAATCTTGTTGAGTAATACTCTCCGGTATAGACATTATTTGGTGCTGCACAGCTCCGGTATCCATCACTACAATCAATATTGCTTGGGCTGGTGCCATCAAGACCAGTTGAATATGTTTGAAGTTGCTTGTTGCCATTTGAGGTGACCGCACCAGGGCTGTATAGTTTGTCAGTTTGGCTAACATTCTGCCGGTCCGGTTAATCACTTCTCCGACTTCCCGAACTTTATTTTCATATCCCCGGTGGATGGTGTTTTCTTCCTCCCTGGTTAGCTCTTCCCTCTGCATTAGACAGTCAACATAATAGCGATAACCCATATCTGAGGGAATACGTCCAGCTGAAGTATGTGGCTGTTCAATAAATCCCATTTCTTCTAAGTCAGCCATCTCATTTCTAATTGTTGCGGGACTTACCCCCAATTTATATTTACGGGATATAGTTCTGGAACCAACTGGCTCAGCAGTATTTATATAATCTTTAATGATGGCCAACAGAATCTGCTGTTTTCGTTCATCCATTTTCACGTCGGCACACCTCCTGACTACACCCTGATGCAGGGTGTTAGCACTCTAATGTGTTGAGTGCTAATTCTAATTAAAAATTTAGCAAAAGCAAAATTATTTGTCAAGCAACTGCCATTGAAGTAATTATTAAAACAGTTATATTTTGCCATAACTAATGGATTTTAATTCTTTTTTCATCTATTTAAACAAATTCACAGAAAACCCTATTTGCCACAGGTACGCCCTTGTCAGTTAATTTCAATATGCCCTTGTGCAGCTCCACTAAACCTTCCTGCTGCAATTTCTTAATCTGTTTTCCAAAAACCTCGCTCACGCAAACTCCAAATCGTGTCTTAAAGGCATTTAACTCCAAACCTTCAGTTAATCGAAGTCCCAGGAATATTGTATCCCCCATTTGCTCTTCCCGCCCTAAAGTACGGGATTCTTCTATGGGTCTTCTCCCCGAAAATAGAAGTCTAGTGTATTCCTCTAGACTGCTGACATTGCTAAAACGGGTTCCATCCATAAATGAATGGGCAGCCGGCCCCAAACCCAAGTAGTTATTATTGTGCCAGTAGATTAAGTTATGCTGGCATAGGAAATTGGGCCTGGCAAAATTGGATATTTCATACTGGCCATATCCCAAGGTTGACAGGGTTTTGATTCCTAGCAGATACATTTCCAATTCCAATTCCTCGGGACAGACTTTAGTTTTTCCTGCATCCACTGCGTCCGCAAGGGGAGTTCCTTCCTCCAACTGCAGGCCATAGCAAGATAGGTGTTCCGGTCGCCATGCCGCCACTACTTCCAGTGTTCGTCTCCACTGTTCTAAGGTTTGGCCCGGCAATCCGAAAATCAAATCAAGATTAAGGTTATTAAATCCTGCCCTTCTGGCAAACTCTACGGCTTGTTCTGCCTCGCGAAAACTATGTATACGACCAATGGATCGCAATAGATCTTGATGGGTGGATTGTACTCCTAAGCTTAGTCTATTGTATCCGGCCTCCTTAAGACCCTTTAGCTTTTCGAAGTCAACTGTACCGGGATTAGCCTCTATACTGATTTCAGCCTGGGATACAATATCAAATGCCCGATGTATCTGTTCCAAAATTCGTTCCAAATACCCGGGCATAAGACAAGTGGGCGTTCCCCCGCCCACAAAAATTGTAGCTATCTTTTTATTTTCTGGGCACAGGGTTTCCGAGTAAAAATTTATTTCTTTGATCAAAGAATCCAGGTAAGTATCTGCCTGTTCTCTATTTAGAGGATAAGAAACGAAATCACAGTAAAGACATTTGCGCAGGCAAAAGGGAACATGAATATACAGTCCTATGGCCATAGCTGTGTATGTCCGGGGTCAGGCACAGGTCCTAAATTTCTCAAATAACCGTTCATGTTACACCTCGTTACTTTTCTTCGATACTTAATACAGCCATGAAGGCTTCTTGAGGTATTTCCACGTTACCAACCTGCTTCATGCGCTTCTTACCTTCTTTTTGCTTTTCTAAAAGCTTTCTCTTTCGGGAAATGTCCCCACCGTAGCATTTAGCCAGAACATCCTTACGCTGGGCTTTGATAGTTTCTCTGGCAATAATCTTATTGCCAATTGCCGCCTGGACCGGAATCTCAAACATCTGCCTGGGTATTAAGGCACGAAGCCTCTCCACAAGAGCCCTGCCCCGGGTTTGGGCCCGTTCTTTATGAATGATACAGGATAAAGCATCCAGGGGCTCGCCGTTCAACAGTATATCCATCTTAACCAAATCAGATTGTCGGTAACCTGTCAATTCATAATCCAGGGAAGCATAGCCCTTGGTACGTGACTTTAATTGGTCAAAGAAATCAAAAATTATCTCCGAGAGGGGTATCTCATAGGTCAACATAACCCTATTGACACCCATATATTCCATATTGCTGTAGACTCCACGCTTACCCTGACAAAGTTCCATAACAGTTCCCACAAAATCCTTTGGTACCATAATGGTGGCCTTCACAAAGGGTTCCTCAATCATCTCAATGTTATTAACAGGAGGTAGATTCGACGGATTATCAATCTCTACAACTTCACCTTTGGTGGTAGTCACCCGATATATAACACTTGGTGCCGTTGTGATTAAGCTTAGGCCATACTCCCGTTCCAGACGCTCCTGAATAATTTCCATATGTAAAAGGCCAAGGAAGCCACAGCGGAAACCAAAGCCGAGGGCCTCAGAGGTCTCTGGTTCATATATTAGTGAAGCATCGTTGAGCCGCAGCTTGTCCAAGGCATCCCTAAGATCTTCATAATCAACTGTTTCCACCGGGTACAACCCACAGAACACCATAGGTGTAACCTTACGGTAACCTGGTAGGGGCTGTGGCGCCGGGTTACTTGCTGATGTGATGGTGTCACCCACCCTTACATCCTGAACGTTTTTCATACTGGCTGCCACAAAACCAACTTCGCCGGTACTTAATTGATCAACAAAATTCATATTGGGATTAAAGACACCCACTTCATTGACTTCAAATTCCTTTTGGGTAGCCATCATTCTAATACGCATACCTGGCTTAAGAGTACCTTGAACAACCCTTATATAGGCAATGACTCCCCGGTAGGCATCGTAGTGAGAGTCAAAAATCAAAGCCTGCAGCGGTTCCTTGGGATTTCCCTTTGGTGGCGGAACCTTCCTAACCACTTGCTCAAGAATCTCAGGAATGCCTATACCGCTTTTCGCAGAAGCTAAAACCGCATCAGTGGCATCTAGCCCGATGACCTCTTCAATTTCCCCTTTAACCCGCTCAGGCTCAGCACTGGGCAGGTCAATTTTATTTATTACCGGAATTATTTCCAAGTCATTTTCCAAGGCCAGGTAAACATTGGCCAAAGTCTGGGCTTCAATACCCTGGGACGAGTCAACAACCAGCAGAGCACCTTCACAGGCTGCCAAGCTCCTAGATACCTCATAGGTAAAGTCAACGTGCCCAGGGGTATCAATCAAGTTTAGTTGATATTCCTCACCATCCGCTGCGGTATAAAAAAGGCGAACTGCCTGCAGTTTGATGGTAATACCCCGCTCCCTCTCAAGATCCATTTTATCCAATACTTGCTCGGTCATTTCACGCTGACTTAGGGCTCCGGTACTTTCCAATAATCTATCTGCCAATGTAGATTTACCGTGATCAATATGTGCTATAATACAGAAATTCCTAATACGGTTTTGGGGCGTTGCCATTACTTAATTCCTCCCTCATCCCAAAAACGACATACTATTTCATTATAGCACCCCTTGGGCCTGTCTTCAACTTTACAATAAAACTAAATTTTCTCCTTAACCCATTGGTTTACTGCCTTAACTTTTTCTGAGTTTAGCAGCAGCTCCCAATGCTCTCTGGCTTCGCCTTTTACAGAGGTAATATCCTGCAGGGCGGCTTTATAGTACTCAGCTGTTCTTAACTCCAGCTCACCAAAGTCTATTTCCAGCATTTCACCCAGTAGATGAATTTCCACCCCGCCCTCACCATTTTTAAGTACCTCAAAGGCCCTCAGGGGTTCTTCAGGAAGTACTAAGAGATTAAAATGATTTGAGGTAGTATTTATACCTATAAATATCAGTGAAAGAAATACTAAAATGCTCAGCAGATAAAAAATTCGACGCAAAATAAGGCACCTCCCCAACTCTAGGATGCGCCTCTAGCTTAAACAATATACATATTTTGCCAGATAACTGAGGCTGAAACTAAATTACTTCCCCCGCATTTTCTTCTACTTGGTAATCCAGTTCTAGATGGTTTAATGTTTCTTCTTCTAAATTTGTGACTTCTTTAGCCTTAAGCTTCTCCTTGAGCACCTCGCCAAGGGCTTCTGCAAACATCTCTCCGCTGGCCTTTGCCTCCTCTAAAGAGTTCTCTACCGTACCCATTTCCACCAAAACGGCCCCAGGATGTAGAAACTGGTTATAGCGACCTTCCTTTACCTGGACTCCGATACATAGGCCAGGATATAGCTCATCCAATTTATCAGCTAACTGACAAGCAAAATTATAATTTTCTTTCCAGTTTGGAAAGGGTCTTCTGGCATCCGAGCCTACAACCATTAAAATTGTAGCCACCTTATTGCCATTGATCTCCACCAAACTCTGTTCCCTGGTTTTTCCTGCATCCCTATGTATATCCAACATGGCAAGCATTTTGGGATATTTTGCCACCAATTCCCTGGCAGTTTTTTCCGATTCAATATAAGAGGTGGCATACTGCAAATCGTGGACCTTTTCCGACCTGACTACTCTAATAGAAAACTTCTTTTCCAAAACCTGTTGAATTTCGGCTGCCACTGCTACCACTCCACCTTTGCCGGCCACCCTCTCTGTACCTTCTGAAATAGCGTAAGCTTCTCCCGTATGTGTATTATAGATTGCCACAAGAATATCGCTGCTTAACTCTGGCTGAAGGACAGGTTCCTCTTCTATAATCTTTGGAGTTTCACTGATAACTGGTGCCCCACCGGCCACAGCTTTGGCCAATAAGGGTATTTGGTCAAGAAGCATCCCGGTGGGACTGGTATTTATTCTGGCCAGTCCCGCCACCCATAGTATTATGGCATGTCCTTGGTTTTCCATCTCATCTGGGGTATCCAATCTTGCTAAAGCAGGCATAGAGGTTAAGACAAGTACCCTAGGATCCTGTATTGTAGTTTTTACCAATAAGCCAACTGTTTCTCTTACTACCCCACCACTGTCACCAATTAATTTTAAATCTAGCACCTTATACCATAGGGATACAGTTATGATTATCCCTATTATAAGTACAAAAAGCATTTTTTTTCTATATCTAAACTGTCTACGAAAGTAATCCCAAAAAATAAAATCACCCCTCCCGGCATGGGGCTTGTTTTTATTATTGTTATGCCCAGGTAGGAGTAGGTATGAGAACTATATTAGGCACCCTAATAAAGCTAATGCGACACAGGTTCCAGCATTGGTATGCAAAATGCCCAACTTCCCCCTTTTACAAGAAGTAGTTGGGCATTTTTGTGTTTAACGCACTACTGTTGGTACAAAGGCATCAATGATTCCAATGACAAATGCAGAAATGAGAGCACCTAACAGGGTAACGGTGAGTAGGTTTGGAATAATGAATTGGGCCAAATAAATAACCACAGCGGCGGTAACAAAACCTACTATGCCACGTCTTTGAGGCGAAATACGATCACCCAGAAGGCTTTCTGCTATGTAGCCTAATACTGCAATAACTACTGCCGCAATTAACGCCCCAATGAAGCCTCCATGAACTACAAAACCAGGCGAAAGCCAGCTAACAACTAAAAGTACCAGAGCAGATACGATAAACCTGATAACCATTCCCATCAACCTTATCACCCCCTAAATTTAAATCTGTAATTATGATTGACCAAATCCGGTTATGATATACAAAGTTAGCTTGCATTTTAAATTTGGTCGTGGTAAAATTGTCGTTGTTGGGGAGGTGAGAAAATTTGCCTAATATCAAATCAGCTGCCAAGCGGGTTGAAATCACTCGTAAGCGTACTCTTCGGAATGCCCGCATAAAGTCCGCTGTAAAAACCGCTATCCGCAAGTATGAAGAAGCATTAGCATCTGCAAGCCAAGAACTGGCGCAGACCACTCTGCGTAAAGCTCTGGTTGCTCTTGATAAAGCTGTGACCAAAGGCGTTTTACATAAAAATGCCGCTTCCAGAAAGAAATCTCGCCTAACTAAGAGATTCAACAAAATTGCTGGTTAATAAAACCACCCGTTAAAACGGGTGGTTTTTATCCTATTATGGAATTGATTTTATATTCCCATCCCCTATCCTGTTTAAATTTATCAAGGTGTTTTCAATGGCAGGCAAAAAATCCTGCCGGCCCTTTTTAATTGCTGCATCCATGCTACTAAGCTGCTCCAAAGCATAGCGTAACCTTGCAGGACCACTTTTTCTGGCCTGTCCCAGGGCTTTTCGAGCTACAAAATCATGAACTCCAAGCCTCCCTGCAAGTTCCCTTTCCGGGCAGCCTTCTTTTACCAAAGCCTCTGCCTGAATGGCCAAGCGGAACTGCCGTCCCAGCATAGTTAGTATCTTCACAGGTGGTTCCTTCAGGGTCAGCAATTCCCTTATACCGGCCAAGGCCCTGGATAGATTACCTACTACAGCTTCATCAACTACCGTAAAAATATTCTGCTCCAGATTGAGCACAACGACCATTTCAACATCCTGGGGGGATACCTCCTTTTTGTCCCAGGCAAAGGTCATCAGCTTTTCAACCTCGTTATATAAATTCATTAAACCAAGTCTACCGTTGGCATCCACCAGCAGCCTTGCCGCAGGTGGAGAAATTTTCTTTCCTGCATGCTTAAACCTTTCAATAACCCAGTTAACCATTTCTGCAGCCTTAAGGGATTTGAAATCTATAACCCGACCGGAAGACTCAATGGCTTTAAACAACTTTTTTCTACGGTCCACCGGGTCACCAGTAACAAATATTAGACATGTACTGGGAGAAGGATCATTTAAATATTTAAAGAAAAGTTCCTCATTGCCATCAGATTTATCCTGCTTTTCAACCTTGGCCCCAGTGACCTTTGATTTTCCTTTCCCCTTAAACCACGGGGCTTTTTTGACAATAACCAATCTCTTTTCAGCAAGAAAAGGCAGATTCTCGGCCAGGGATATGACTGTGCTGATTTCAGTTCCAGTCCCTTCTCCATCTATTATATCAAGGTTAAAATCCGCAGCGCCAGGCAACAAATAATCCTTAAACATCGAAATTGCTTTTTCCTTTAGATACTCTTCTTCACCATGAAAAAGGTATACCGGGGCAATAATACCCCTTTCCAGGCTGTTTTTAAGTCCTACATAATACTCCATGGTTAGTCAGTACCACCCGGCCTAATTATTTTATTTTGAACAGCTAGTACCTTGGACTCCATTGTACCTTCTTTGTCCCTTCTATCATCTATGCGGATGGTGGTACTCACCCTTGATGCACCTGCTAAAAAGGGCTGTTCGTGCATATTTGCTATAATTCCCATGATTATTGGCAGATCTCCCTCTATCACCGTGCCCATTGGGGTAAGCTGGTATTTTACCCCCTCGGATTGTTCTAAAACCTTGAGGCAACCGGCAACATAGTCACTTAAACTGGTTGAACCGGTCCCTAGGGGTATAACAGTAATTTCCACCAAGGCCATTGTTCAATCACCTCGCATATATTTGTCCTTAAGTTATTATATTACAGTAGCATGGTTATAACAAAGGACTTTACTTACTCCGCATAAGAATGAAAATTTACGGAGGTACTTTATTCATGGATAAACAGACCTTTAGAAAAACCGTTTCCGCCTATATCCTAAGGGCAGTTCCTAAATCAATGATTTATAATCTGGATAATTTTGGATTAAGAATGAAAAAGGGCAAATACTGGATTGATCTGGCCCTAGATAATTTCTATAATGGCTATCATAGGCAGAACCCCCCCATGCGGGAAAAGTATATTGCCGAGGTATTAGCACCCTTCATTAAGGATTTAAAAAGGGAAAGTGGTGTGAGCTTCTCTGATGTTAAGGCAAATTTTAATCGGGTTTATCCCTTGATCATTGGGCCGGATGAAACCCAGGGCATACTTGCCAAACATCTATTTGAAGAATTATATATTGCCTATGTGCTTGAAGAAGGGATGAGGATCTTCTTCCTGGATCAGGCTACCCTAGATCAACTTAATATACCTTTAGAGGAGCTGGATCATATAGCAAAAAGTAATTTTTTCAGGGATCTGGCAAAACCCATGCAGCTATTTGATCAACAACGGAAAATTTTTGGCTTTAACTATGGTGATTCTTATGACTCCAGCCGCCTGTTAGCAATATTGACAGCCTCAAGGGAAGGAACCCTCCCAAAGGATAGCCATTGGCTGGTAATGATACCTAATCGTGATGTGGTCTTATTGTTTACAAATAACAATTCTGCCCATACCAGACAGGCTATAATGATTGGGCAAAGCAGTTTCATCAATAATCCTTACCCCATTAGCAGCACCGTCTTTAAGCTGCATAAAGGAAATCTTGAGATATTTAAGGGGTTATAGTGCCTCCAAAAATACTGCCTCCCGCCTCAAAGGACAGGGTGAAGTTTAAAGTTGTGGTTGGATTAATAAAAATGGTAAGTTCCGCAGCAGCAGATAATCTTCTGGTACCGGGCGAATAGCTAATGTCAAAGGGTATTCCCGCCTTAATTAACAGGACCACCACCGCATTTAGCTGGCTAATCTGAATTGCATCAGTGCATAGCAAGGCCCTAAAAGTATCACTGGCAAGAAGAAATTCAATCTCCTTAATATAATCTGTCATGGAAACCATTTCCTTTTTAATAATTAGAATATGTTAAACCTTTTACTTTTGGTTCGAGTAAATTTATATTTTCCCAGTATGCACTACCCACCTTTTCCCAGTTGTGGAAAGGATTATCGCCCCATCACGATCAGTACGGTATATTCTGCAGCCTAATTCTTCTAAAACCTCCATGGTCTTTTTAGAGGGGTGCCCAAAGTTGTTATTTGCTCCAACCTGAATCACTGCCACCTGGGGGTTTACAATTTGAAAAAAGTCCGGGTGAAAATATCCACTGCCGTGGTGGGGAACCTTTAAGACATCTATATTTTCTATTTGTTCCTGAAGAATTAACTTTTCTTCAGCTTCAGTTTCAATATCTCCGGTGAACAATATATTTCTTTCCTGGTAGTTCAGCTTAAAAACGAGGCTGTTATTATTAGCATCTGATCTGCTACCAATTAATAATTCAGAGGGTGCAAGAAATTCCAGGGTAATATTTGGCTCAACTTTTAATATATCTCCAGCTTTTGCTGCCCTAATGTCCAGCCCCATTTGTTCCATATCTCTCAACAGTTGATCGTAACCCTTATCCCCCATTGTTTCAGGTTCCAAGCCATAGGGTGAAACTATCAGCAGGTCTACCGGCATGGCATCTATAACTGCCCTGGCCCCACCCACGTGATCCTCATGGGGGTGGCTTAAAATTAATGCATCCAATTTATTAATGCCTAATCTATGTAAATATGGCACAACCACTTGCCGACCCACACCTTTGCCTGTTACCAATTCCTCTTTCCAGCCACCGGTATCTACCATGATTTTTTTACCTGCCGGGCTAATTATAAGAATACTATCACCTTGGCCCACATCTATGAAATGTACCCGCAGCCCCTGATTTACCGGCCATAGGCACCAAAGCACCAGCAGCACCAGCAGCACCAGCAGCGCAAAGCCAGAAAGTGCTAAGTATCTGTTTCTTGGTTCCTTAGCTCTATTTATATATTCCCTTAGTTTTTCCTGCAGCCCTTGACTGCCCGACAGTTCCACCAAGCCCACTAATAATACATAGTAAAGTCCTATCACCCATAGAGGTGGGGCCGGGATATACCAGGCAGCTCCAGGAAGTGAGGCACATAGCTTTACCAGCCAGATAAATAAATCAGTCAAAAAACCAGTCCCCATATTGATAAAGTCCGCCAGGGAAAGATTGATTATACCTGCAAATAGACCAATGCCCCCAAATAGCATGGTCAGGGCTACTAAATGTACGGTAAGTACATTGGCCAGTATGGATACTGGCGAAACTAAATTAAAATATAGAACCACCAGGGGCAATGTGGCCAGTTGGGCAGCCAGGGGAACTAATATCAACATGGCAAGGTTTTTGGGCATGGTTGAGAAATAAGGTATCAGCCTCGGGGTAATGTAAAGCAACCCCCAGGTAGCGATAAAGGATAGCTGAAAGCCAATGTCAAAAAGACTCATGGGCTTAATAGCCAGCAATATTCCTCCAGCTAAAACCAACGTCGTAGGCCAGTCCTGTTCTCTTCCAAGATGATGGGCCAATAAAAGAAGAGAAGCCATTGCAGCTGCCCTAAACACCGGAGGCCCAAGTCCGGTCATTAATGCATAGAAGAAAATTAGCGGGATTGCCGTAAAAGCAATGCAGCCCTGGGGAATTTTCAAAAGTCTAATAAGGATTAATACTAGGGCAACAACTAAACCTACATGATAGCCAGAGACACTAAGAATATGAACTAACCCCGTGGAATTAAAGGCTAGCTGCACATCCCAGGGTATCTCTCCCCTGGTACCGAAGATTATTCCTTTAATAACTGAGGCTTGGACCTGAGGCATGGTCTTGTCAAATATTTGTTCCAAGCTCTCTCTAAGACTATGGGCCCAAATAACTGCGAAATTTCCTCCCTGCCCCATCAGGGTCACATCTGAAATTTCCTTAACATTTATGGTGGCAGAAATCCCTTGCTTTAGCAACCACTTCCCATAATCGAAAGCTCCCGGATTACCAGGGGGGTCCGGTATACTTAATTTACCTTGTAATTTAAGTATACTGCCATATTTAAACACCTTATCCTGGGGCATCTTGACCCTGAGCAAACATTCCTTTTCTATGGTCTTTTGACCAGCAACCAAATTATTTAGCCTAATCTTATAAAATACTCCATCGGGTCTTATATCCGGGTAGTCCATAACCACACCAAGGAGCTTTACCTTTTGACCATTAAATTCTTCAAAATCCACTATTTGGGCAAGATGCCAGGAGGCTAGAAGACACCCAAGGGCTGCACAGGCACAAAAAAGGACCCACGGATTATACCGCCAGGTCCTTAATATGCCTATTCCCGCTGCCATCCAGGCCAGTACCGCCCCTGCCAAAGCTACGGTCATTTGTACTTTAAAAATCGCCCCCAGGACTATACCTCCCGCCATGGCCAGCACCAAATACACTAGAGGCCTATTCATACTATCCACCTAGATACGATTGTCTATAGGACTTAACAGTGGCTACATAGTTAATGGTCTCCCCATAAGGAGGGATGCCCTTATTCCTATCTACCGCACCCGGTCCGGCATTATATGCTGCCAGGGCCAGTTCAACATTCCCGTTATATTTATCCAGCATGGACTTTAAATAGCGAACACCACCATCAGCATTTTGCACAGGATCATAGGGGTTTGTTACCCCTAGGCTTTTGGCAGTCCCAGGCATTAATTGCATCAAGCCCATGGCACCACTTTTTGATACTGCCAGTGAGTTAAAGGAGGATTCTGCCCGGGCCACGGCCTTACAAAGGGCGGGATCTACACCATGTTTTTTAGCAGCTTCCTCAACGATGGATTCATACTCTTTAGCATTACCGACGGCTAAAAATGCCGAGGCTGCAGCCCTAGAAGTGGATTTTATTTGATTAGCAGTATTTACGTTTATGCCTCTTCCTGCAAAATTACCCGCTGAGGCGGAAACAGCCTTTGCTAACAGCAGGGAAAAATCACTGTCATTTTTCCCAACACTCCCGGTACCGGCTTTTATATTTTGTTCCATTAACTGTAATTTAATTAACTGGGTCAGAAGGGAAATATCCATAGCTACACTTCCTTACTGGCTTATTAATTACTGAATAGTAATTAGCTTTTCGATGCTGCTGTATTTTTTATCACCTATGCCAGAGACATTTTTTAATTCTTCTATACTTAGAAACGGTCCATTTGACTGTCTGTGCTCAATTATCCTTGCCGCCAGGGCAGGCCCTATTCCAGGCAAGCTTTCCAATTCTAAACTGGAAGCGTTATTTATATTGATAAGTCCACTTGAACTGGCAGGGGGTGCCTTTAAAACCCCTTCCCTGCCAGTATCCCCCTGGGGCCAATTTTCATATAGATCTTGAATCAAGTAAGGAACTACAATCTTTTGTCCATCCTTTAATGGTGCAGCAAGATTAACTGCACTAAGATCTGAATCTGTCAGAGCTACCGCTTGAATAACGGCATCATTTACCCTACTTCCTGCAGGAAGTCTGTAAACACCTGGCTTTTCCACCGCACCATCCACATGAATGATTATCTGTTCTTCCTGTAACGACTCATTTTCTGCCGGAATCAACTCAACGGACGACTTTGCACGACCAGCCCACTTAAAACCTGCTGTAAAGATCAAAATAGCCATAACAATAAGAATAACTGCCTGTTCCCTACGGCCTATGGTAAACATAGCGGTTCCTCCCATTCTATAGGAGTTATTCTACCGCCTTAGATATTTTCCTTCTATAATCCTACATTATTTTACAGTTATCTACTTACTGGCCCTGTTATCATTCTGGCAATCAATAAGCAATTGACCCTGGGTATTTAATGTGGCCAATAGGACCTTTTCAGGATTAAGCCCCATTTCCTTAAGCTTGTCCTTCAGCCACTGTTCATCAAGGTTAACTTTATTTAAGTTTTCCTTCAGAATATCCCCATCCATCACCAGTACAGAAGGAAGTCCTTCATAGTCCGTTTGGATACCTAAATCTGCGGGTGTAACAGGGCGTTTTTGGGATTTGGGTAAAACACTCAGCCTGCCCGAGGGTTCCAAGATAGCATACTCTACATCCTGGATACCATAGTAGCCCTTTTCCCTCAACTGGCTGAGCAAATCATCTAGATTATAGCGAGAAGCCCTCATTTCATGCTTTAGCAAACGACCATTTTCAATGATTATCTGGGGGGTCCCATAGAGTATTTTCCTTAAAGGTCGATTAACCAGAGTAATATATGAAAAGACTACTTCTAACACTCCAAGTGTAGCCAGGGGAACAATGCCATACCAAAGGGGTATATGGGGCGATTCCATTGGTATGGCAGCCAAGTCCGCAATAATGATGGCCACAACAAAATCAAAGGAAGATAACTGGCCAATCTCCCTTTTACCCATTAACCTAACCACTAAAAGAACCACAAGATATATTATTATGGTTCTCCATATATGTGGAAATACATCTTCCAGTGCTACCACCTTCTCTCCTGCATACACTTTTATTATGCAGGAAGTTCAAGGTAGATATACATTACTTTGTTTTAATTAACCTGCTTTTCGGAGCTGGGAATATTCCGCCCCGAACTGCCCTTGAATCTGCAACATTATAAAATATTCCCGGCTGAACCTCGTCTAAAATCTTTAAGGCGATTGGCAGGTACTTACGGTCTAACAAAACAAATAATATGGTCCTCTCTCCGCTTCTTCCACACCCGCAAACACTGGTTACACCAAATCCTTGTTCCCTGAATTTATCCGTTAATTTGTTTACATTCTCAGTTGCGGGATAAACTTGCATGGAAAGATGTCCAACAGCCAGCCATTCTTCTATTAATGAACCCACATAATTACCCGTGGCAAAACCTGCGGCATAGGCAATTATTTTAAATGGATCATCCATACCACCCCTGAACACTTCACCAAGGGCAATAATGAACACTGTTACTTCAACAAAACCTATTAAACTGGCAGCAACCTTTCTTCCCCTCATTAACATTAAAAGTCTCACTACATCAAGGGAAATATCAATAACCCTGGCAAAGAAGATGAACAGGTACGCTCCAATTGGAGACAACAAAAATTCCAACCCTAACACCCCTTTTCTGAAAATAAAAAGACACCAAAAAGGTGTCTTTAGTTTTACAAAAATTATTTTACCACAATATTAATTAATTTGCCCGGCACCGGAATAATCTTTACAATTTTCTTACCCTCTATCAGCTGTTTTATAGCATCCATGGCCATGACATATTCCTGCATCTCAGCGGGACTTAGGTTTGCGGGTATATTCATTCTTTCCCGAACTTTTCCATTTAATTGAACCACAATCTCAACTTCCTCTTCCACCAGGGCAGAAGGATCATATACCGGCCATTTCTCCTGGTGAACACTACCCTTGTGGCCCGTAGCCTCCCATAACTCTTCAGCAATATGCGGGGCAAAGGGAGCCAGTAAAATAATTGTGCTATTTATAGCCTCCGCCAGCACCCTTCTGTCACGTTCAACCTCGGCAACCTTATCCCGGTAGGTGTATATACCGTTAACTAATTCCATGATGGCACTAATGGCAGTATTAAAGTTAAACCTGCCACTAACATCCTCTGTCACCTTTTTAATTGCATAGTGGGTCAGTCGGCGCATTTCCTTGTGGACACCCACGAAATCTGCACCGACCTCAATTGCCGGTGCCTTGGCCACCTGGTTCTTAACTGAATACACCAACCTCCATACCCGGTTAAGGAATCGATTACAGCCCTCTACAGCCCTGTCACTCCACTCAAGATCCCTTTCTGGGGGAGCGGCAAACAAAATAAACATCCGGGCAGTATCAGCGCCGTAGCGACCAACAATTTCTTCAGGACTTACCACATTACCCTTGGATTTGGACATCTTGGCTCCATCTTTTAGCACCATTCCCTGGGTTAATAAATTCTCAAAGGGTTCCTGGACATCAACCAAACCCAAATCATGGAACACCTTAGTAAAGAATCTTGAATACAAAAGGTGCAGGATGGCGTGTTCCACACCGCCAATATACTGGTCCACGGACATCCAGCGCTTAGCCTTTTCCTTATCCCAGGCCCACTGGTTATCCCTGGCACTGGTATAACGAAGGTAATACCAGGAAGAGTCTACAAAGGTATCCATGGTATCTGTTTCCCGGCGGGCAGCTCCACCACATTCAGGACAGACGGCATTTACAAACCCGGGGTTGCCCTTGAGGGGGGATTCACCCGTGGGTTTAAACTCCACATCAGTAGGCAGAACTACAGGCAGTTGCTCTTCCGGTACTGGTAGTGTACCGCATTTATCACAATAGATAATAGGAATAGGGGTCCCCCAGTATCTCTGCCTGGAAATTAACCAATCCCTTAATCTAAAATTTACTATCCCCTTACCAATGCCCTTTTCCTCAGCATACTGGCTCACCCTTTTAATACCCTGTTGATTAATGGTGCCATCAAAGGGTCCTGAGTTAACCATAGTACCTGGGCCTGTGTAAGCTTCCTTCATGGTGGCAGGGTTTAGCTCTTCACCCTTTGGATTAATAACCACCTTAATTGGCAATTTATATTTTTGGGCAAATTCAAAGTCCCTCTCATCGTGGGCAGGCACACCCATTACCGCACCTGTACCATAATGGTAGAGCACGTAGTTGGCGGTTAGAATGGGAACCTTTTCACCGTTAAAGGGATTGATGCAATAAGCACCAATAAATACCCCTTCCTTTTCTGTACTGGTTCTAGCCAATTCGGTTAATTTGCTTACCCGGCTGACAAAATCAGCCACTTCCTTTTCCTGGGCTGTCCCCTTGGAGAGCTTTTCTACCAATGGATGCTCGGCGGCTAAAACCATATAGGTTACGCCATAGACGGTATCGGGCCTGGTGGTGAAAACAGCAATCTCATCAGTTGTGCCTTCCACCTTAAAGGCTAGCTCAGCCCCTTCACTACGGCCAATCCAGTTCTCCTGCATTATTTTAACTTTATCAGGCCAACCACTCAATAATTTGAGGTCATCTAATAGGCGTTGGGAGTAATCAGTAATCCGGAAAAACCATTGATCCAGTTCCTTTTGTTCCACCGTAGCGCTGCAACGTTCACAATTACCTTCCACAACCTGCTCATTAGCCAGCACTGTGGCGCAATCTGGGCACCAGTTCACCCTGGCATGTTTTTTATAGCAAAGACCCTTCTTATATAACTGGAGGAACAACCATTGACCCCATCTATAATACTCGGGATGGCAGGTGGCTACTTCCCTTCGCCAATCATAGCTAAGACCCAACTGTTTTAACTGGCTTCTCATATGATCAATGTTATCCCAGGTCCAGGTGGCAGGTGGAATACCATGTTTAATGGCTGCATTCTCTGCCGGCAGGCCAAAGGCATCCCAACCCATGGGGTGAAGAACATCAAAGCCCTGCATGGTCTTAAACCTTGCTACCACATCACCTATGGAATAGTTGCGCACATGACCCATATGCAGTTTGCCCGAGGGATAGGGAAACATCTCCAGACAATAATATTTCGGTCGCTCGGAATTGTCCGGAACATGATAGATTTCATTATTTTCCCAATATTGCTGCCACTTGGTTTCAATATCCTTGTAATTATATTGCTCCTGCAAAGTTTTTCCTCCTAGCCAGTTACAGTTTATTTCCAAGCATACAATCTACCCATCGGCCTTTGTTTTTTGCCGATGGGTATGCTAAATAATCTATATCACTTGGAAATTTTACCACGATTCCAGCTATATTTCAACATTACTAGGCTGTTTCTATTTTGGTTAAACTTTCTAATCCTAAGGTATTGATTCCCTGCTCCCTAAGCTTAAACTTTTGAATCTTGCCGCTGGCAGTGGTTGGATAATTATCCACAAAAAGCACGTAGGATGGTATCTTATATTTGGCAATTTTATCTACACAGTATTCCTGAATTTCTTCTTTGGTTAAACTAGCTCCCTCTCTAGGTTGAATGAAGGCCAATACCTCTTCACCATATTTCAAGCTGGGAACTCCAACCACCTGTACATCCTTAACCAACGGGTGGGTATAAAGGAACTCTTCAATTTCCCTGGGATAAACGTTCTCCCCGCCCCGGATAATCATATCCTTCAATCGTCCGGTAATCTTAAAATAACCCTTTTCATCGATGATGCCCAAATCCCCCGTATGGAGCCAACCATCCTTATCAATGGCCTGGGCAGTAGCTTCGGGCATTTTATAGTAGCCTTTCATTACATTGTAGCCCCTGGCACATATCTCTCCCTGGACTCCTGGTGAACATATCTCTCCAGTCTCAGGGTCAATGATTCTAGCCTCAACATTGGGAATTACCCGGCCCACTGTTGCCACCCTTACTTCAATTGGATCAGCTGTACTGGTCATAGTAATTGCCGGGGAGGCTTCTGTTTGGCCGTAGGTAATGGTTATTTCACTTGCACCCATACGCTTAACCACAGACTTCATTACTTCGATGGGGCAGGGTGAGCCAGCCATAATGCCGGTTCGCAGACTGCTGGTGTCATAATTGCCTTTATCCATTTGTTCCAGCTCCATAATAAACATGGTTGGAACACCATGCACCGCTGTACAGCGTTCCTTTTCAATGGTTTCCAAAACCCGAACCGGGTGGAACACCTCAAGGGGTACCATAGTAGCCCCGGATACCACACAAGTCATGGTCCCCAAAACACAACCAAAACAGTGGAAAAATGGCACGGGTATGCAAAGCCGGTCACGGTTGCTAAAGGACATACAATCAGCAATACTATGGGCGTTATTAATAATATTGAAGTGGGTCAGCATTACCCCTTTTGGAAAGCCAGTTGTACCTGAGGTATACTGCATGTTTATGCAGTCATCCGGATCAAGGCTAGCCTGTCGGGCGTCTAATTCTTCATCAGATACCTGACTAGCTAGTTCTAAAATGTCATTCCAGTTAAACATGCCTTGGGGGGTATTTTCACCAACAAAAATCACATTCTTTAGGAGGGGCAGCTTTTCGGCCTTTAGATTTCCAGGCTCACATTGATTTAGCTCTGGACATAAATCATTGATCATTTTCAAATAGTCGGAGGTCTTGGTACCATTGATCATTACAAGGGTAGTGGTGTCAGATTGCTTAAGGAGGTATTCTGCCTCAAAGGATTTATAATTTGTATTTACTGTCACCAGCACAGCACCCATCTTTCCTGTGGCAAACTGCATTGTGACCCATTCCGGCACGTTTGTAGCCCAAATTGCCACGTGCTCACCCTTTTGAATACCTAGGGCCATTAGCCCCTTGGCAACCTTACGACATAATTCATTAAATTCTCGGTAGCTATACCTCAAATCACGATCAGTATAAACCAGGGCATCGTTATCAGGATTCTCTGCTGCTACACGGTCCAGTAAGGCCCCCACGGTAATTCTGTCAAGTTTTTGCATGATATCCCTCCCGTATTTTTTACAGAATCTTCTTTTTATTAAAGGTGCAATAAGCTTCATATGTGGCTTTGGTCTAGAAAAATATATAAACCCCTCATCCCAATAAGGGACGAGAGGTTTCTCCCGCGGTACCACCCTAGTTGACAGGTAAAACACCTGCCCCCTTGATAAAGCTATAACGGGCATCCCGGTCCGGTATACTTAATTTCCACCGAACAACTCCGGGGCGAGATTCAGTCCTTCATCCACCGCCTTGCACCCACCGGCGGCTCTCTGTAGGATTAATGGCCTTACTACTCCCCATCAACGAACTAAAATATTTACTATAGTGGCTATTATAACCAAGTAAAGTGCTGGTGTCAACGAATGCTGTGAAATTTATTTCTTAGCTGATAATTCAACAACCTGGGCATCTCCCCAGAGCCTTTCAAGGTTATAAAAGTCCCTCTCCATCTCTTTAAAAACGTGAATTACAACATCACCATAGTCCAGTAGAATCCAGTTTCCTTCACGGAATCCCTCAACACGTAGAGGTTTTACCCCTGCATCACGTAGTTGATCCTGAATGTGTTCCGCAACTGCCTGTACCTGGGTGCCGGACCTACCGGTGCAAATTAAGAAATAATCACAAATTATGCTGATATGGCTGATATCTAAAACCGTGATATCCATTGCCTTCTTATCATCTGCTGCATTGCGAGCAAGATCCACAATTTGCTTTGGGCTTAGCGACAAATAAAACCACTCCTTGGAAACAGATTATTTTATTATACCCTAATTATATCCTATTCAATTATTTCCTAAAAGAACCTCTTACTCTAAGAAGTTCATTTCTAGCCTTAATACTTGTGGGATGCAGCAGACAGCCAATTTTTAAAGCATAGCGAATACTCTCGTCAAAACAACTTATCAGGGCCAGATCTAAATCCATTTCGACCTGCTGACGGATAATATCAACGTTCTTGAATTTTCGATTTGGCTCAATTTTATCTGCTACAAACAATATTTTATCCAGTTGACTCATATATTCCGAACCAACAGTATGTAAAGCTATGGCATTTAGAATCTCTTGATCAGTTATCCCAAATTCTTCTCCGGCCATGATTGCTCCTATAGGTCCATGCAAAAGTATAGGCATGGCAAAGCCAAATTCGCTAATCTGAAGCTCCGCTTTCTTTGCCCTGGCCAACATTTCATTATCATCAAAATCCCTGGCAACATCATGCAGCAAGCCGGCTAATCTGGCCTTATCAGGGTCAGCATTATATTTTAGCGCCAGTTTTTCTGCGGTTTGGGCTACACCAACACTGTGTCTAAACCTTTCCTCAGGCATTATTAGCTCCAGACTATTCATTATATATTCTTCGTTATACATTTTTTCTCCCCTCCGTTTTGCTTCTCCAAAGGGTCAGGCAAATACTCCCAGTACCCTCCACTGAAAAAAACCTCCGTTTCCAACGAAGCGGAGGTTTCGTCATTACTATGCTCGTTCGGCCTCGCGGCTCTTTGCCTCATTTACTGTAATAACACGACCGCCAAGTTCTGTTCCGTTTAAGGCTGCCACCATTTTTTCAGCGTCTTGATCATTGACCTCTACAAAGCCGAAGCCACGGGAGCGACCTGTTTCACGGTCTGTAATAACTCTGCTGCTTAGTACTTCGCCGTATTGTCCAAAGGCATCTTGTAGATCCTCTGCTTTGGTAGCCCAGGGAAGGTTCCCTACATATAACGTTGCCAATTATGTCACCTCTTTCCAATTGGTTCTGTGGTGCTTTCTTTCATGGCAGTATTATTTGCAGAACCTGTTCACTAAATGCAGTAACCCTGGGTTAAGATATTTCCATTTTAGGTAAGAATACCTTTATTAATTTTTCCTTGCTAAAAACCTTGATAGATATTATTGTTCCTTATATACTCTTCCACAGGCTCTGGTAAAAGGTATTTGATGCTCCTTCCTTCCCTGACCCTGTTTCTAATATCCGTGGATGATATAGATAAGGCCGGTACTTCCAAGGGAATAATATTCTTAAAAACATCCTTTGGCAAAGGCTTTAAGTTTTCGGCAAGCTTATTTAAATCATACCCCGGCCTGGTTGCCGCGACAAAATTACAAATACTAAGCAACCTTTCAGCCTCTTTCCAGGTCAGAATCTCTAAAACTGCATCTGCCCCGGTAATGAAATAAACCTTATCAACATCGTATATTTCTTGTATAGCTACAACAGTGTCAATTGTATAGGAAGGGCCTTCTCTCTCCAGCTCGATAGTGGAAACCTCAAAATATTTGTTGGTTGCTGTGGCCATTCTAGCCATATTTACCCTGTGGTGAGGTTTTGATATTTCCTTAGCTGTTTTATGGGGCGGTCGAGCTGCAGGAATAAATATAACCTTTTCCAGCCCAAATTGGTGTCTTACTTCTTCAGCCACCACAAGATGTCCATAATGAATAGGATCAAAGGTTCCGCCCATTATGCAAATTCGGCTCATGGGAAATCTCGTTCCTTTCTCTAAAGGAGTCAGGTTGCTTAAGTCTAGGGACGGTTCTTTGACTCAATTTGTTTATGTTTATTCATGCTGCTTTATGGCACCGATTATTTTTTCGTAGGTTCTATCAAGGGCCTCAGAGATTACCCTAGTGTCACCAATTACCGCCATGAAATTTGCATCTCCATCCCATCTAGGAACAATATGTACATGTAGGTGCCCTGGAATCCCTGCCCCGGCAACCTTTCCTAAGTTGATACCTATATTGAAACCGTGGGGGTTTCCAAAGGCTGTCCGTAATGCCTGTACCATAAACTGCGTCATCTTATTTAATTCCATAAGCTCATCATCTGTAAGTTCTGTAATATCCCCCACATGCCTTTTGGGCGCAATGAGTAAATGACCGTTATTATAGGGGAAAAGGTTCATTATTACAAAGGTTTTATCTCCGCGATGTATGACTAGGTTTTCCTTATCTTCATTGGAATTAAGCTTTTCGCAAAAGATACAGCCTGTTTGAGGCTTGCCAATATAAACTGATCTCCATGGTGCCCATAGATTTTCCATATATTAACTCTCCTTCCTCCAGCTCTGTTTGGTTTAGTTCTATTTATCCTTGAAAATTCCTTTTTCTCCTCTATAGTTTACTACTTTTTATGAACTGAGGACTATTAATACCGATGTCTCCATAGGATAATCTAACTCTAGTATTCAGGCAAAAGGGTGATAACATGTTTAAAAAAGATAAACTTCTGCATATTTTCATAAGTTTTTTACTCTTTATGACACTGATTCATTTCCTCCATCCCCATATTGCTGCCCTACTGACACTGGCCCTTGGGATAGCCAAGGAGATCTATGATCAGCTGTCAGGAAAAGGCACCCCGGAGTATAAGGACATATTAGCAAATTTTTTAGGCATCTTAGCGGGATACATAGTTTTTTATTCAGTAATTGTTTTTGCCCTGGGGAAGCTTAATTAATGGTGCTAAATATGGCAAAAAACCCGCTGCCATATGGGCAACGGGTTCTAATCTCTATTTTCAAAAATAAGTGTTTTGATTACCACAGGAACTGTGGCTCCATCCATGATGGGAACTCCGATATCAATATAGTCCCCATCATCGGCAGTTATTTGATCTAAACAAATAACGCCACATTTTCCTCCGGTCAATACTCTTAATGTCTGACCTAAAACCTTTCCGCAATCTTCTTCTAATATCAATATCAATGGTTGGGATTCTAAATATTCCTTTGTAACCTGTACGATTTCTGAGGCTATTTCCTGGATTCTCTTAAACCCCATACCCCCTGGACCCTTCATTGCTATGGCAACTGGTTCTTTAAATCCATCAGAGTCATAGGCTGATAACTGTGCCTTAAGAATATTGCTAAACTCTATAAGATTTAGGGGCACCTCCTGAGCAAAGGGTTTTACTACGGGAATATTGCGCAGGGGTAAAAGTTCTGGCGAAATATCTATTGTGCTCCCACTCAGGTTCATTGAATGGGTGCCGGCCCCAATTACCGTTGCCCGAATGGTTTCCCTCGGCCTGATGAGCTGCCATTGCTCATCATTAAAGGCTTCTCTAAGGGCTAGCCCTAATAATGGACCAATATCTCCATACTTATTAAAATCTTGTACAATGGTAGCCTCATCACCAGAATATACAAAGTCCGCCACCCCGCCTGAAAAGCTGACTAAATGTATAGGGTACTGATGCCTAAGGAGAGGTCCCATAAGAATCCGCTTGCTTATCGCCGGCAATATGCCTGGATTTAATAAGTTTTTAATTGCCTTTGCCATTTGCACAACGATGAAACGAAGCTGCTCAATACTTGGGCGCTGGCCAATTTGCCAGTGCTGACCACTCTCTTCAAGGACAATTCTTGCTGCAGGCGCCAGGTACTTTATACAATCCCTTTTGGGATCTAATTCGATCAGCCGTCCGCCTATATTGATGCAGGTAGAATCTATCGCCTTTCCTTCCTTAAAAACAGCCAGGTTAGAAGTACCACCGCCCACATCTATATTCAGTACCACCCGGTGAAGCTCAGATGATATTGCTGCTGCCCCGGCACCCCTTCCAGCAAGGACAGACTCCAGTAATGGTCCGGCAGTTGCAACAACAAAATTACCGGCATAACCTGCCAGGGCATCTAATAGGCTTCTGGCGTTTTCCTTTTTCGCAGTTTCCCCCGTAATTATTACCGCACCCGTATCTATTTCTTGTGGTTTAATGCCCGCCTTATGAAATTCCTTGTCAATGATCCCCTTAACACCCTGGGCATTAATCAGTTCCCTGGACAATAACGGAGTAAAGTGAATATTGCTGCGGTAAAGGACTTCCTTCCCAATTATTGACATGCGTGGCACCATGGAGCCTGGTGCCGTATTGCACACCTGTATTCGGCTAACTACTATTTGGGTGGTGGTTGTACCCACATCTATACCCACACTAACTATTTTTTCAACATCTCGATTCGTACTATTCACCCCCTGGCTTACTGTAGGGTAAGCTTAACCCCACTGGCCTTAGCATCATAGATTTTCTTTAAGACTGTGGCCAGATGGGCTCCCGCCTCAGCGGGAGGTGTACCTCCTTTGTGTATATTGGAAACCACCGAATGGTCTGCCATCAGCGTTTCTTTGTTGGGCTTGTAAATCATATAGGCGCTCATGCTATCCGAGGTTCCCAGTCCAGGCCTTTCACCTACCAATAGCACTATCACCTCAGCCTCCAGGGCCATGCCTATAACATCCATCACGGCGACTCGCCCATATTTAACAAAGATATCCGTTCCCACTTGTAAATTATAGGCCGACAGCCCCTGTTTCAGAGCTGGTAGAATATCTTCTAAATTTGCTTCAATGGCCCTAGAACTTAAGCCATCAGCAATTATAATTTGCACCTGGGGGCTTCCTTGGCACTCCTTGCAAATTTTTGCTAAATCCTCTTCTGAAAGCATTCTGCCTAAATCAGGCCGGGTTAGATACTGATCTTTATTTTTAACCAAGGTCTGAACCTTCACCAGGTCAAATTTTGCTAAAAATTCCTCACTAACCTCTTTAAATACTGAATCCTGGGCAGTGGCATGATCGGCCCTGAATCTAAGTAGTGTCCTAGTAAGGGGTCTAGGCCCACTGCGCCAGACACCTATTCTTGCAGGAGTACATTGTTTGAAATACTCCAAGGCAGCACTGTCTTCCGGTTCAGGTATTAAAATCTCCCCTTGCAAGTCTACCGCAGCCAGATCCTCAAGTTCTTCAATTTGCTTTTCATTCATCCTTAAACACCTCCACGGCCTGCAAATATTGAAGGATCTCCTGCCCTTGATGTTAGGCAGCCCTTTTCCATCAGCCCCATCTTTTCCATCCACTTTTCAAATTCAGGTAGAGGTCTCATACCCATTAATTGACGTAAAGTAGCTGCATCATGGAAACTTGTGCACTGGTAATTTAACATCACATCATCACCCATGGGAATGCCCATAAAGTAATTCACCCCTGCCGATGTTAGTAAAACAGCCAGATTTTCAATGTCATTTTGATCGGCCTTCATATGATTGGTGTAACAGGCATCAACCCCCATGGGGACACCACTGAGCTTACCCATAAAGTGATCCTCCAGGCCTGCCCTGATTACCTGCTTTGCATCGTATAGATATTCCGGCCCAATGAAGCCCACTACAGTGTTTACTAAAAAGGGTTGGAATTGTTTGGCTAGGCCGTAACAGCGGGCTTCCAGGGTAACCTGGTCTACTCCCAAATGTGCCTCAGAGGAAAGTTCGGACCCCTGGCCTGTTTCAAAATACATTACATTAGGCCCGGTGGCACGGCCATACCTCAGCCCCACCTCCCTGGCTTCCTTTAGAATAGCTACGCTAATCCCAAAGGCATCGTTAGCTGCCTGGGTGCCTGCTAAACTTTGAAAAATAAGGTCCCCTGGTGCTCCCTTTTCAATTGCCTTCATTTGAGTAGTCACATGGGATAAAACACAGACCTGGGTGGGTATATTCCATTCCTGTACAAAGTTATACATAGTTTCCAGGGATCTGGTGGTGCTGGCCACTGTATCCTCCACAGGGTTTAGACCTATTAGTGCATCACCTACCCCATAGGTTAGACCTTCCCTCATGGAGCTCAGGATTCCCTCCGGACTATCCGTAGGATGGTTTGGCTGCAGTCTCATTCCCAGACAGTTATTCAAACCATTGGTTGTGTTGCAATGGGCTGTAATGGGTATTTTATTAGCCCCATAGATTAAATCAAGATTTGACATTAGTTTAGCAACAGCTGCCACCATTTCACTGGTTAATCCCCTGCTTAAACGATGGATAGAGCCAATGTCGGCATGGTCACTTAATATAAATTCCCGAAGTTGTCCTACCGTCCATCCCTTGATTTCTTTATAAATGGACTGGTTAATACCATCGTAAATGATTCTGGTTACTTCATCCTCTTCGTAGGGCACAGCTGGATTGTTAAATAAATCTTCCAAAGTAAGCTCACTAAGGACGATTTTAGCTGCCACCCGTTCCCCGGCAGATTGTGCCGCTATTCCTGCTAAAATATCGCCGGATTTCTCCTCGTTGGCCTTGGCCAGCACCTCACGAATATTTCGGAAAGAAAAGATCTGCCCAAAAAGTTTAGTCTTCAGCATCATAGACTATTCTTTCCTCCTCACCACTGGTATTTGTTTGTTGTGGTAGTTCCGGCAACCCCAAGGTTGCCGGAACTTAATATTAACCTAATTCCTCTTCGGCTTTTTTAAGGATAGCAAATTCCTCCTCAGGTGCCTTGGCCACTAAATGGTGGCGACTATAGAAGGCAAAATATGCTACAAAGATTGCATAAACCAGAGCGGTCCAAAGAATAACCTTCGGTGCATAAAAGAAACCTGCAAATAAGGCAATCATTGCCAGTATTAGAGCAGCATAAGGAGTCACAGGATAAAAGGGAACTTTATAGGGCCTTTCCATATTAGGCTGCCTCTTCCTTAAAACTATGGCGGAAAGCATCATCATAATATAAGAAATAACTGCGCCAAATACTGCGATTTGTATTAAAACATCTCCATTTCCAAGGATGGCACCCACAATACCGATGGCACCACCTACCAGCAGGGCCACATGGGGGGTACGGAAACGGGGATGAACTTTAGAAAGACCTCTGGGTAAGTAGCCCGCTCTGGAAAGGGCAAAGATAGCTCGTCCATAACCAAATATAATTCCGTTGAAGCTGGCAATAAGACCGGCTAAACCAATTAAAGCCAAACCCTTGACAGACCAATGAGCTTGCCCTAAAGCTAAGGCCAGTGCCTCAGGCAGAGGGCTGTCGGATTTACCCATGGCCTCTGCTCCACCAAGACCAACTGCTAAAAATAGCACTAGAAAAGCTGTGATAACCAGAGTTGCAATAGAAGTTATGAGACCCTTGGGCATATCTTTAGCCGGATTTTTACACTCCTCAGAAACCAGGGGAAGCCCTTCAATTGCCAGAAAAAACCATATCGCATAGGGAATTGCTGCCCAAACCCCCAGCCAGCCCATGGGTAGAAATTCGGTATTCCCTGCCGTGGGGGCAATTTCCCAAACCCTGCTCATGTCAAAATGAGAGAAACCTACAACTGCAAAAATAGCCAAACCAATAATAGCAATGGATGTAACAGCCAGTTCAAAATTTAAGGTTGTCTTAGCACCTAGGGTATTCATGGCTAAAAAAATACCATAGAAGCCTATGACCCATAACCAATCCGGGACACCGGGTATCAAAATATTTACATAGCCAACTATACCGTTCACAATAACAGCCGGGGCTAAAACATACTCTAGCACCACACCTATACCCGCTAAATATCCCCCCCAGGGACCCATTGCTGATCTTCCAAAGGCATAGGCGCCACCGGCAAAGGGTATGGCAGTGGCTAGTTCGGCAATTGTTAAACACATAGTAATATACATAATAGCCATTAAAATAGTTGCGATAAATAACCCCCAGAACCCACCAGCAGCTATACCAAAGTTCCAGCCAAAATAGTCGCCGGAGATAACATAACCTACTCCCAGTCCCCATAGCAGCAGAGGTCCGGCACATCTCTTAAGTTGTTGACTTTCATTTGTATTGACGTTGATGTTAGTTGCTAAATCACTCACATTTTTTCTCTCCTTTACGATATATTTATCAAACCAAAAAACTGTTTTTGCCGGACATCACCCCTCATCTTTATAAAATAAATAAAAAAAGTCCACACAAGGTAGAAAGAGAGTAGCTTCTCCCACCTTATATGGACCTCTTCGCCCCAGTTATTTTATTTTAAGTGCTACTGGATATTCTTTAGCTTTTCTTTACAGATGCTCATATCCAGAGCTTTCTTCAGAACTACCTTTTTTTGCTTCAAATCCAATATTTCTTGATATCTTGCATAGCCAAGCTGCAAGGCAGGCTCAAGTTCTTTCTCGGTAATTGGCTTTGTAAGATACCCCACAACCCCGGCATCCATCGCCCTTCTAATTAGTTCCTCTTCGTTATAGGCGGTTAACAAAAGTACTGCACAAATTTTCTGCCCCACAATAAGTTTCGCAACCTTTATGCCATCTATTTTTTCCATTTTCACGTCCAGAATAGCCATATCCGGCTTAATCCTTTGAATTAAATCCAACGCTGCCTCACCATTGCCGGCTTCGCCAACCACTTTATGACCAAGCTCAGTGAGTATTTCCTTTAAATCCATTCTAATTAGGACTTCATCATCTACTACTACTATACGCAACGGTTTCATCGTCAGCAGCCCCCCACCTCGGAACCTCAATTACCACTACGGCACCATTGTTGTTATACATATTTATCCTTCCTCCCAGGCTTTCTGAAACTAAGGCCTGGGTTATCTGAAGTCCTAAATTTGCACTGGTCTCCCGGTTGAATCCCGCTGGAAAGCCCTTACCATCATCCCGTATAACTAATTTTACAGTGGTTTCTAATGTCTCAACTATAACAGAGATTTTACCTTGTGTTTTATCAACAAATCCATGTTTCAATGAGTTTTGTAAAATTTCATTTACCACAATAGAGGTTGGTGTAGCCTGCTCCGAGGGTATTCTCAAAAACTCCCCCCGAACCTCAATTGTAATATCCTGCTCCGGTGAAAGCATACTTTCAGTTAATATTTTCCCAATCCTTTTTAAGCACTCTGTTAGCTCAATTGATTCAGTGGTGTCCCTGGAAATAATGTCATGAACCAGAGCTATACAGCTTATTCTATTGATGCTTTCCTGAAAGGCAGCGGTGACATCTTTATTTTTTACCCTTCTCATTTGCAATCGCATCAGACTGGCTATGGTCTGCAGATTATTTTTGACCCTGTGGTGAATCTCCTTAATAACTGCTGATTTAGCAATTAGCTGCTTCTCTTTCTTTCTTAATTCAGTGATATCCCTTAGTAAGTAGATGGTGCCACGAACTTCGATTCCTTCAATTATTGGCAGAGTTCTCACCAATACCGTATTCCCCTGAACATCTACCTCTTGAGTATCAAATTTTCTGGAAAAAATAGGGCCTAACTCCGGTACCTTATTTATTAATTGGTCAATACTCATGCTAACGGGATTGAGCTCCCTGGTTAGTTCTATAAGTAATTCATGGGCAACATAATTGGCATAAACAAGCTTGTTTCTTGAGTCCACTATAAATAGAGCATCATGAATGAGGGTTGGCAGTACTTCTCCTACCTCGGTCTGACTGAGTAAAGTATCCGTAAGCTTTTGAGTAGTCTTAGATAGAAATTCCATGGTCTTTTCCTGCCGCACCTGAGCAGAATTATCTCTCTCCATTATGAGAACACCTATTGATTTGTTTGAGCTGTTTTTAATTGGTATTACAGTCTGGCTTATGGGATAACCTTCCTGGCTGGTACCTTGCATATTAGGCACTGGTTTCCCAGTCTCAAAGGTTTGAAATACTGCTGGCTCATTACATCTAATTGCCTGCTGTCCCACCACACTGCTTTTATAAAGGGACGGGGCGGTTGATGGTTTAGCCTCTGCAACTACCACTGCAATGTCAGGTTCCTTGGTAAGAACGTCTATAAATATATCTGCCCCGGCCAAATCGGCAAAGTGCTGCAAATTACCTTGCAAATTACGCAACACAGAAATATCTTCTTCCTCAAGGGCTGTTTGGTCTTGACATAAATTAAACAGAACCTCTCTAGGTTCCCTTCCCATTGCTATCACAATCCCCTACCAGCTTTACTTTAATGTCAATTACCTTGTCATCTTTTGGTAAAAATAAAAAAGAAGCCTAAGCTACCATGGTGCTTACCACGGTATACTAGGGCTTCTTTGCCTTCTTGATCATCGTTGTCGTTTTTTTATTTAGTTCTTAATTTATCTCTAGTAATATCTATTCTATATGCCTTAGCATTATCCTGCAGAAAATAAATGTATACAATTTTATTTTTAGATAAATCTTTCTAAGGCTTTAGGGAGTATTTTTTCAAACAAACCATTACCCATTTAAGTACAATTGCTATGGCAATGTAAATGGGAAAAGAATAAATATATTTCCACTTTAATAAAAGATAAAAATCCAGCCAAACCAATAATGGCTCTGATATAAATGCAAAAATTGCTGCGACAATTGTGTTAGCTATAATAAATGATTTCCATTTATCAAACTTCTGATATATTGCCATATAAATAACCGGCATTATACTCATATCATAGGTTATAAATATATCAAACAAAGGTACAAGCTGATATTTATAATCCCATAAATCAAATTCCACCCCTATGGCATCAAAAAATGACGATACAGTCATTACCAAAAATCCATAGGTTAATATTTCAAATAACCGTCTGCGATCAATATATTTCCACCAGATTATCCAGGGAATTATAGTTAATGCTAATAATAGCCACCATTCCCAGCGCAAAAAGACTTCTTTTAACCAAAATTCACGAAGCAAAATGTCTGCCTTTGATTGTGTCGCTATCTCTTTTTCGTGAAGTGATTGACCCACATGATATTCCTTTCTTAATAAAATTTTTTATTATTATATCTCTAAAGGCTTGTTTCAAATCGCCATAACCCAGATTTCGGTGATAATAAAAACCTTGAAGAATATGAACATTCTTCAAGGTCGTTTGCTAAATCTGCCTCATATTAAACCCCAGCTTAAGGGCGTGCCCTTTTTTACATCTTGATTGACCTTTTTGCCAATTAGCAGATCATAATACTTAGGGGATAAGCCTAATCCCGGTCTAATAGCACGTAAATTATACTTGGTTAAGCATTCTCCCTTTTGAATATCTTCAGTTATATATAATGAACGTCTAAGACTTAATGAGTCCTTCTCCTTTACCGTAGGCCCATAGGTTACCTCACCCAAGGCCTGCCAGGCCCTTTTTGTCTCGTCAACTAAGATTTTCATTTCATCAGGTTCGAGGGAAAAAGCAGCATCAACTCCCCCCGAAGCCCTGGATAAGGTAAAGTGTTTTTCAACCACCGTTGCCCCTAGGGCAACACTGGCCACAGCAACACCAACACCCAGGGTATGATCGGATAAGCCAACCTGGCACTGAAAAAGCTGCTGCATGTGAGGGATGGTAAGAATATTTGTATCTTTAGGAGATGCAGGATAAGTGCTGGTGCATTTAAGCAGAATTAAATCCCTACATCCAGCTTCCTTGGCAGTCCTAACCGCTTCATCAATCTCTGCAATTGTTGCCATTCCCGTCGAAATAATTATGGGTTTTCCCGTTTTAGCAACCTTACTTATTAAAGGTAAATCCGTTACCTCAAAGGAAGCAATTTTATAACAAGGAACGTTTAATTCCTCTAAAAATTCCAGCGCACTTGCATCAAAGGGAGTGCTAAAAACAATCATCCCCAACTCTTTGCCCCGATCAAAGATGGGCTTATGCCACTCCCAGGGTGTATATGCTTCCTGATAAAGGTTATAAAGGGAATACCCCTCCCACAAGCTGTCGGATTGGTTAATACAGAATTCCCCATGATTTAAGTTCAAGGTCATGGTATCTGCCCTATAGGTTTGTAGTTTTAAAGCGTGAGCCCCTGCTTTAGCAGCCGCCTCCACAATCTCAAGAGCTCTCTCCAGAGAATGATTGTGATTACCTGACATTTCAGCGATTATAAAAGGTGGATTACCCAAGCCGATGGCCCTGTTATTAATAATTATTTGCTCCACCGTACTTTTCCCTCCACTCAATAAATTTCTGTTCTTTATTTCTGCTCCAATCTTCATTAAATAATGCCATGACAATAACATCATGAAAGCTGTTATTTTTATAGATATGCTTTTTAAGCCTACCTTCCTCAACAAATCCCAGCTTCTGATGATAGTTAATACTTATATTATTAAAATCCAATACTTCAGTGCATAATTTTCTCAAAAGGTACTCCTCAAAGATACAACTTAATGCTAATAAGCCCATAATGGTCCCAGATCCTCTGGGTGCATCTCCTTCTCCGATATAAAAACCCCAATGGCACTTATTATGTTTAGGCTCAATATTGGAAAAATTAACAAAGCCTATTGGCTTTTCATTAAAAAGTAAGACCTTGCCAATAATTCCACTACCCTTGATTAGATTTTGAAACCACCTATGATGCGCCTCTTCTGTGATAACACTTTCACTAAACATGTATTTACTAACATGATCTGAATTGCGCCAACTTAAAAGTATTTTCTCATGCTTTTCTAATATATTGGTTAGCTTATAATTTCCTGTCCCTTCCATCTCAAATCATCCCTTAACCTACTTACTTGTCTAGAGATGTTGCTTCAAATATTTCTTTGACTAATTCCTTATCGTCCTTCCATTTCAAAGCAATATGCTTATTGATTTTTGTTAACTGTGGCTTATCAATTAAATGTTCCCTCAGCTTAGAAAAATACAACGGCTCTCTCTTTATATCTAAATCAGAATATATGCGCTCAAATAACTCTAAATCTTTTTGTTCATCTAAAGTCAGCCGCCATTGCGGGTATCTAAACTCCTTAGGTAAGTCTACATAATTAACTGAGAAAAGCTTAGGATTATTTATATAATAAAAAGGTAAATATTCAGTATGAGTAAGTGGCTTTTTTTGTTGAAGCAGTCGGTAAAGTGACTCAACAGTGTATACATCACCTGCCGTACCAGGTGCGTGTTCTGAAGTTGGCATAGTCAAATCCTTGCCACTTTTCAAATGGCTTTCTATAAGAAGATTCAATATTTCCGGAGCTACGGCAGGACAATCCCCTGTTACTCGCAGAAGAATATTGGCTCCTGTTTCCCGGGCTACCTTAGTTAATCTATCAACAACATTATCAGGCTCCCCCCTGATGACTTTTACTCTTCCATCAATTACATATTGTTCAAGGGGATCATCATCTGGCAAATGGGAAGTTGCCAATACCACTTGATTAACATCAAGCACTTCTAAACAGTTAAGCAGACATCGTTCAATGGAGGCAAGACCATTAATTGGCAGGAGGGCTTTTTGGGGTAATCGAGTGGATTTAAGCCGACAAACTACTGCAATAGTAATTCTAGGATATTCCAGTATTTCGGAAATAATTGGTTGATCCTTTTTGATTTTATCCCTAGCTATACTTGGCGAGATTTCTTTAAACTCTAGTGGCATCAGGGACTTTTCTGAGGAGCACCGCTTATTAACTGTTTTATTTAATGAAATTATTTCACCTTTTTCAATATCATGTTTTGCGACAACCCTAAGGCTATCCTTTAAATATTTCCTCTCGGAATCATTTATCTTAGTTGACCCCATGGCCTTCTCTGCCTCCCTCAATTTCGCAACCATTAGGGAAAATTCATCTGGTTCTAAGGCAGAATAGTAATCATATCCCTTCTTACCTCGTTCTAGGGTAATATGCTTTTCTATTAAGGCTGCTCCGGCAAATAGAGCATATATTGGAAGGTCAATTGCTAATGGCTTTGATCCATCTTCATGATCAGCAAACCCAACCTGAAGTTTATAGCGCTCTTTCAAATAACCAATTCGCACTAAATTTGCATCCTCTGTTTTAGTGGGATAGCCTTGAAAACCATGGATTAAAACTAGTCTATCAATATGTTTCTGGTCTAGCCCTGAAACAAATGCATCTATTTCATGGTCATACCATCCTCCAACACCCAGTAATGTTAGCCTTTCCAACATTAGAATCCCTTCTATTAATTCCTCTCCTTGAATGATTGTTGACGGTATCTTTACGCCGTGAATAAATAAAGCAAATTTTTGGGCTAGTTCTAATCCCCATTGATCAAAGATATCAACCCATACCTCCAGACCTAATTGTTTTGTAAGGGATAATATGTCTTGCCATTTTTCCTCTTCAATAAATAAATCTTTATAACTCTTATAAAAGTTATATTCTTCGGTAGCTAAATGGTCATATTTGAACCACTGAAACTTCACTCCATCCGCTCCGGAATTAGCCGCTGCCTTAATCAAGGAATTCAGTATATTAACATCTCCCTGGTGCGCATTAGCTATTTCCGCAATCACTTTTACTTTTTCCATCAGTTCCATCCCCCTAATTAATGCCCTTGCATATTTTAGGTTCGATCCACACCTGGAGCTAGACTATATACTCAAATATCCTATAGCTACCTTTCCCATCAACTAATTTACAAGCATTATTACTCATTTCTAGACGCCTAGGATAATCATTGCATAGGGTTTTAACACAGCAGCAAATATGATCCTTTGTTATTGTTTGGGCATCTCCAGCGAATATTGCTGCACCATATTTGTTTTCATACAATTGGCTGGCATACTGATTTTCAGCTGTTTGGATGATTATACTTGGCAAACCCATATAAGCCATCTCAGCCACAGTGCAACCTCCGGCAGTAAGACCTAGATCAGCCCACTGGAATAGTGAAGACATATATTTGACATCTTGTAGAATTAATACATTACCATTTGCTGCCAAGGCCATTAATTTATCAGTGCTGGTATATGCGGGTCCAATGACTACCTTTATTTGTAAATCCATTCCCAGATCGATTAAACCCTCCACAGCCTTTAGAGTAACTTGACCTGGATCTGCTCCTCCCATAGTAACCAGTATTTTTTTAGCTTCTTGAGCAATCTCTTGCTGTGTCCTTTGCAATTTGATAAACTCTCTTCGCAGCGTTATATATTTAGGCCCTAAAAGTAATCGAGTATATGTCTCCCGATTTGAATATAATCCTTTATTTGTATCTAACCCAGGATTTAAAATTATATCAGCAGGGTAATAATTGGCGTGGCCAAAATCATCTACAATTAGCAGCTTTAATCCCCATTCTTTGATTAATCCTTGGTAATGGGAGTTATAATCATATCCATCGGCAATTACCCAGGTGATCCCCAATTCACGAGCTAATTCAGCAGTTAGCCTAGCATCATCAACACTGCCAATCAATATATTGTCTTTAATTGTGGTTTTTATTTTTTCCTCATTAAGTAATCCTTTAAGTTTGCTAGGTAAAGCAAGGCATAGAAATGCTGCCTCTCCACCCATATCCTGCCAGGCCTGAGCTAAGGCCAGGGATCTCATCACATGGCCAATACCAATCTGCCCGGAAGCATCTGCCCTTAACAATAATTTTTTTCCCTTTGCAATCAGCAAACTTACCACCTAGTCCCCATAGCTGTAATAAGAGATCACTTTTTCAACAGCATCTATTACATCCTTTATATCTTGCCAATTCATGGCCGGGAAAAGAGGTAAAGTGATCATTTCCTCATAAAGTTTTTCAGCCTTTGGACAGAGACCCTTGAAATATCCCAACCCTTGATAGTAAGGTTGATAGTATACGGGAATGTAGTGTACATTAACCCCAATATTTTCTTTAAGTAAGGCCTCATAAATCTCCCTTCGACCAACTTTTAATTTATCAAAATTTAATCTGATAATATACAAATGCCAACTGGAAATTCTGTCCGTCAGCTCTGCCGGACAAATAATTTGTTCCATATCTCTAAAAGCAGCATTATAAGCTTGAGCATAATCCTTCCTTGTTCTAATAAAATTATCCAATTTGCTTAGTTGACTAATGCCTAAGGCTGCTTGAATATCAGTAATCCTGTAATTGTAACCCAACATTTGCATCTCATAGTACCAAGGCCCATGATTATCTAGCAGCTTATTGGTTTCTCTAGTAATTCCATGATTTCTAAATTGGATTAATCTTTGATAGTGCTCTTCCTTATTAGTTGTAATGATGCCGCCCTCACCAGTGGTAATATGCTTAACTGGATGAAAACTAAACATAGTCATATCACTTAGTGAACCTACTTTTTTGTCTTTATATATTGCTCCCAGGGCATGTGCAGCATCTTCAATAACTATTAGCTTATGCTTTTGAGCTATTTCCTTTATACAATCTAGATTAGCCGGCAACCCCGTTAAATCTACTGGTATGATCGCCTTGGTCTTAGCAGTAATTAACCTTTCGATTTCTTGGGGGTCTATATTATAGGTTTGATCGTTAATATCTGCAAATACCGGAGTTCCCCCCATATAAAGAACACAGTTTGCACTGGCCACAAAGGTTATAGGAGAGGTTATCACTTCATCCCCAACCCCAATGCCGGCAGCAAAGCAAGCTGCATGTAAAGCAGCTGTTCCATTGGAAAAAGCCACAGCATATTTGGCCCCAACATAATCGGCTATTTCCTTCTCAAACATGCCAATTGTTGGTCCCGTTGTTAGATAATCCCCCTTTAAAACATTGACAACCCTTTGAATATCTCCATCATCAAGCCACTGCTTGCCATAGGGCAGATAATTTTTTCTGACGGGTTTCCCTCCATAAATGGCTAATTTATTATTTGTACTCATTTTAGTACTCCTCTCCAAGAAAAAAATCCGATTCACCCTAATCGGAAACTAACTCTGGAGCATGAGCCACTCTTCTGTTCTTTTAATACCTTCTACCAGACTAACTTTTGGTTGCCAATCCAGTAGTTTTTTTGCCTTGTCATAATTGCATAATAATCTAGGTATTTCACTTTGAGGATGAATATGTGCAACATGTTGGATCTGACTAGGATCCTCCACAATTAGTGAGGCTAATTGATTTATAGATATATCTTCACCTAGTCCAGCATTTACTATTTGTCCGTTTACCTGTTTAGAATAACCTGCTTTTACTACAAATCTTGCACAATCCTCAACATATAATAAATCTCTTGTTTGTGTTCCATCTCCATATATCATAAGCTTTTTACCAGCTAGTTTGTTTTTAATAAATATTGCTACAACACCGCCTTCACCACCTGATTTTTGAAAAGGACCATAGGTATTAAAAGGACGAACTATTACAATGGGTAATGAATAAGCATAATAATATGAAAGAACCATGTTTTCAGCAGCAATTTTTGAACCTGCGTAGGGTGAAGCCGGCTTAGTCGGGTGTTTTTCAGCAATGCCTTTTTGATCAAAAGCTTTATCATAAACCATGCATGTGCTCATAAAGACCATTTTTACGTTATATAGCCTGCATTTTTCTAATATATTAAATGTGCCTATTGTATCATTATTAAAAGTAGTCTGTGGATCATCAATACTATCTTGAACATTTATACTGGCCGCTAAATGATAACAAATATCTAATTTATTCTTAAAAATATTGTCAATAGTTTCTAAATCATTTATATCAGCCTTTTGAAAATAGATTTCTTTATTTTGAATAAACTCTTTTATATTTTGATATGATCCATTAGAAAAATTATCTACCACCCATACTTGATGACCATCTTTTATTAGTACCTCAACAACCCATCTTCCTATAAATCCAGCCCCACCAGTTACAAGAACCTTCATTTTTTCACCCCTTTATATTAAGTCCTGATCTAAGACTAGTTTTCTGACTTCGTCAATGGAAAGAACCGGTTGGTCAGTTGAGCTATAGGTTCCTTCCTTTGCTTTTTTTGCGTTTGGATATCTAAATTCATTTTCAACACTAGCAGGAATAATAAACATATCTGGAAGTTCCCAGGCAATTAATGACTCATCATAGGTCATTAATTCTTCAAACATTTTTTCACCGGGTCTCATACCAATTTCTTGAATCTTTATTTCCTTAATATTAATCTTGTGCTTGAAACAGGTTTCTTCTGTAATTACTTTAATTAGATCTTGCAATAATATTACCGGCATCTTTAGAACAATAATCTCTCCCCCCTTAGACTCCCTCATTGCTTTAATAGTTAATTCGGTGGCTTGGTTTACGGTCATCATAAAGCGACTCATTGCCGGATTTGTAACTGTTATTTTTCTGTCGTTAAGTATTTGGTTAATAAATAAAGGAATTACTGAGCCCCTAGATCCTATTACATTACCAAACCTAACTATGGAAAATATTGTTTTACTATTCCCTTTGTTCTGTCCTGAGGCAACAATCATTCTTTCGGCCGTAAGCTTTGTGGCACCATAAGTATTAGTAGGTGAAATGGCCTTATCCGAACTAGTAAAAGTCACTTTTTTTACATTTTGTGCCATTGCAGCTTTTATGACATTGTTTGTACCTACGATATTAGTCAATACCGCTTCATAGGGATTATATTCACAGGCAGGAACATGTTTTAATGCCGCAACATGAAATACATAATCTATATCTTCCATCGCAGTTAACACCCGATCATAATCCCTGACATCGCCAATTAAATATCTTATGTCTTTTCTTGAACTGAAGCTGTTTTGCAACATATATTGTTTATATTCATCCCTACTTAAAATTCTTACAACTGTGGGATCATCAAGCAATATTTTTTGTAACAAACTCTCCCCCACCGTACCAGTTCCGCCGATAATTAATATTTTTTTATTTCTAAAGAACATCTTACTCCTCCTCTCAAACTTAATATTTCAAGTTATAGCACCTCGACAGATTTCATCTTATTAATCTCTTCTATTAGAAGGTCCCCAGAAAGCTTTTGGGGATATGCATAGTCTAAAAATTCCTTTCCCCGCTCTTTTGCAATCTCTTGTAATTTTTTATACCTAATAAATTTTGTAAGATATTTTGCTAACTCAGCAGGCTCAGTAAATGTATAGTCTTTTAGCCTTTCATAATAATCAAATTCTCTATCACTAAGCATAAATAACGGCTTCCCAGCTAATACGGTTTCTAAACCAACTGTCGATAAATTAGTAATTACCATATCTACATTGGATAAAATGTCATATAAATTAACACCTTTTTTTGATATAAGCTTTACAGACTCATACTTGTTGTCTAATTCATAATAGTTATCCATTAACTTGCTTTCAGGTTTTCGGGATAACTCCCAGGGATGCGGTTTAAGTACGATTTCTAAGAGGGGATTTTGCGCTAATATATCAATTAACTCATTCCATTGCTTAACATAATTAGGTTGTGTAGCACACAGTACAGTTTTTTTCTTCGGATTTAACTTATACAATTTCAGAAATTCTTCTTTGGGTAAATGTTCTTGAGTAAATATATCATCAAACCGAGGATGTCCGGTTATTGCTATTCTATCCTCCACCAAACCTCTTTTTAGATACCAGTCTTTTTCATATTCGCCATAAACAGCCACTTTCGTTGAGAATACGGGAATATATGCTTCATCACCGCCTAAAAGCCCATGCTGCATGCAAATACTGGGAATACCTAGATATGTTGCTATTATTGTTAGTACACGGCTTAATAAATCCTCAGTTGTTCCGACTACGACACAAGAAATAATATTTTCCTTCAGATACCTATTGACTGCAGCAATGAATTGTACCATATGTCTAATTCTTTCTAAAAAAGAGGTGCGGAAATATTGATTGCCAAACACTGGGTGCTTATCAACTAATTTAAACAAAATGTTTGCCTTTTCAAGCAAACTATTTATTGATTCAGAGACGTCAACTTTATAGTCATTGATATAATGAACAGGTATACCTAGATAATCTTTTCTTTTCCATCGAGCAAAGATGATAGTTTGCTTTGCATCAAAATATTTGATATAGTTATTTTCTGAAAAGCGCAGGTAATCATAATTCAGCAAAGTTTTACCTGGTTTTGTTTCTATTGGCATTTTTAATGGCTTTATCCACTGTTCATATTGGGGTTGTATATGGGCCATATCTAATATCCTACTGTTTAAATGCTTTTTAAACTCCGGGTCTGACATTTCTTCCCTTAGATCATGGTCTAAAAGTTGATAAAAATTAGCCAATTGGGGTAAAGGGACATCTTCAAAAACCAATTCTTTGAATACTTCAATAAAATCTAAAAATGTCAGCCAATAATTTTCTAAATATGCTTCTCTCTTTTGCATCATTTTCTAGCCCCGTTCAAACTTCTTAAGTATTGTCTTAACTCTCTACAAGTTTTTTGTTCTGGCAATTGCCTAAGAATTGAGTTCTTCTCATTATCTTTAGCCCTCATCTGAGTGTGTAATGATATTTCTGTAATATAATTATCATCTAATATTTCGTTGATCGGGTAAAATGGCCAATAGTGATTAAGTCTCCAGAAGAACCTGGCATCACCAATAAAATAAAATTGTGGATCTTCATCCCAATAGGAACCCCACCTATCATAGATTACAGGTAGAATATCGGCTCTATGCATTATTGAACAATGATCAACCTGGCATGGGGCAAGCCAGGTTATTGACTTAGCCATTCTGTGCATACTTTTTTGCTTTCCCTCCGCTTCAAGGGAAAATACCATAGAGTCTGAGTAAACTATTTTAATATCCTCGTGACTTTCCAGCAAATCTACCATTTTTTCCAACCGCTGGGGTCTGAAAATATTGTCATCTGTAGCATAAGAAATATATTGGCCGCTAATCATGCCTAAGGCCTTATTAATCAAAGCCGCATATCGTATTTTTTCTGCTCTTTCAGAATCACTAGTAATATCACTTCGAAAATACTTTATTCTCTCATCTGTTAGGAAACCTTCGATTACCTGTTGTGTTTCATCATTTGAGTTATCATCCATTAATAGTAGCTCAAAATCCGTAAAGGTTTGCTTTAATATTCCTTCAATTGCTTTACCTATATACTGGGGTTTATTATAACTGGTCATTATAACAGATACCTTTGACAATCATGATCACTCCCTAGACAAAACCATCTTTTTATCTCTTTTACTTTATGAATCCCTCCCGAAATATGTGTGAAAAATTAAGTATAAATGTATTTATTTGGAATCTTGAAAGTATCACCCTTGGGAATAGATGAAAAGAGCCGTCCCCTAACTTATTGATTTTAAGTCAGGGACGGCTCTTTTCCCCATTTACCAAACCCGCTGTTTTAGGAACAGGTACACTTCCCTTTGTAATTTTCAAATGGTAATTTATATTTAATAGTTGACCTGACCCCAAAGCTCTATTAATGTATATATGATAAAAGATATTATTGTGATAAATAGCAAAGTTAAATTTTTAGAACACTAAGATATTGAGAGCGGGGAAAATGATGGAGGAAAATAAACAAATACAATCAACTAACATACCTGAGCTGATTACAGAGAAAAATGTACTTGGCCGCTGGGCCGGATTTTTTATAGAGCGATACCGAATCGTCTACTTGATAATTGCTGCTTTGATGATCTGGGGGGTTACTTCTTACTTTAAGATCCCTCGGGAATTACAACCAGAAATCATTTTACCCTTCGGTCATGTTATGACCATTTATAACGGTGCTGCTCCAGAGGAAATAGAAAAACTAATTACCGATAAAATTGAGAAAAAGATGGCCGAATTAAACAAAGTCAAAAATATATCCTCTTCATCTGGTTTTGGAGTTTCCTCAGTTTTTGTAGAATTTGAAGCTGGAGTAGACATGGATGACATGATTGTGAAGATGCGCGAAAAGGTTTCTACAGTTAGAGGCGATCTCCCTAAGGATGCAGAACTGCCTGAGGTGTCCACCTTTGAAACCAATAATTCGCCGATCATGATCATCAATATTACTGGTGACTATGATTTTGTTGTCCTCAAAAGTATCGCAAATAAGCTCAAGGACAGTATTGAAAACATAGATGATGTATCTGACGTTCAAATTATTGGCGGACTCGAACGAGAAATTAAGATTATAGTAAATCCCCAAAGGTTAGCCCATTATGCTATATCTTTGGAACAGATCAAATCCGCTATTAACCTGTCCAACATTAATTTTCCCGGTGGCAGTATTGATCTTGATTATAAAAACTATAATATTCGCACCGTGGGAGAACTGGAATCTGTCGATGAATTAAATAATGTGATAATTACCTATCAAGGGAGCAGCCCAGTATTTTTAAGGGATATTGCTCAAATTGAGGATGGTTTCGCTGAGGCCGATTCTTACTCCAGGTTATCCTCCGGTCTATATACTTCCAACCCATCGACAAAGGATTCTGTAGCACTTTCTATTAAGAAAAAAGAGTCTGCCGATGTAATCAAAACCGCTCAAAAAATTTATGACAAGATACAATTAGAAAAGGGTAGTACATATCCCTCTGACCTCCAAGTTGAAATTAGCGGGGATACAGCTGTTTACGTTAAGGACCAATTAGGTGGGGTAACCGATAACGCATTTTCAGGCCTGTTGTTGGTTGGTGTAATTTTATTTCTGTTTATTGGTCTTCGGGAATCTGCAGTAGTCTCTATCGTTATCCCTCTATCCATATTTGCTGCCTTCGGTTTAATGAAGAGTTCTGGCATGACCTTCAATAATATTACCCTATTTTCTTTAATCCTTGCTGTAGGTATGCTGGTGGATAACGGCATAGTTATCATGCAAAATATTGATCGCTTGCGCTCAATGGGCTTGGAGTCTGCTAAAGCAGCAGCTGCTGCAACCAACCAAATTGCTCCGGCCATAGCTTCTTCCACCCTGACAACTTTGGCTGCCTTTTTCCCAATTATGCTAACACCAGGTATAATGGGCCAATTTATTAAGCCAATTCCGCAGACAGTTATGTTTGCCTTAAGTGCTTCATTTATTGTGGCAGTTACTATTACCCCTGCTCTGTGTTCCATGCTGCTTAAAAAACCCAAGGGTAGTGATATGAAACCTAGTAAATACTTAACTAGCAAGATGAAATATACTATCTCCCTGCTTTTTGTTGTAGGCTTTACAATGTTGGCCTTTCGAACAGATAATGGGGGTATCTTTGGCTTCGGCATTGCCTCGCTGATTTTTGCTGTTATATTTGGTAGCTCACTAATAATAAAATATTCCCGACAGCAACAAGGAAAAAGGGAGTCCTTAATACTAAAGAAATATGGTGAATTTATAGACAATATTATTCATAGTAGAAAGCGCAAGTGGGCTGTTCTAGGAATCACGTCTGTGGCCTTCGTATTAAGCATTATGTTGATTCCCCTTGGACTATTGAAGGTTGAGATGTTTTCACCCACGGATTTTACTCGCTTATATGTAAATATAGAGACTCCCCGGGGGAGCACCCTTTCAACTACCTCGGCCATAGCAGAGGAAGTTGAAAGAAGGCTGTTTTCCTTCCCGGAAATTAAAAGCTTTGTTTCTAACGTTGGTATTACAGGCGCAGACAGCTTTGATGATTTTAGTGTAGGTATGGGAGCAACCCCTTATAAAGGTCGGGTTATCATAGATTTACATGACGAAAAGAATCGTGAACGCTCAAGTATGGAGTTAGCAGCTCTTATGCGGGAAAACCTGAAAGATATACCTGGAGCTAAAATTACAGTTAATGAAATGGAGAATGGTCCTCCAACGGATGCTCCAGTTGTTATTAACTTAAGGGGGGAGAACCTGGACGAGCTAAAAAAGGTAGCTAACGATTTTACTTCTATTTTGAAGAATATTGAAGGAACTAGGGATGTAAAGCATAGCATTCAGGAAGGCACACCTGAGCTACAGGTTAAAATAAATAAAGCAAAGGCTGCCAGTTTGGGTTTAGATGAGATGACCATTGCTTCAGGTGTCCGAAATGCGGTACATGGTCTAAAGGCTACCACATTTAGAAAAGATCAAGATGAGATAGACGTATATATTCGCACAACTAAGGATAAATTGTCCTCAATTCAAGACCTAGAAGGCTTATACTTTTTCTCCCATGGAGGTCAACCAATTCCCTTTACTCAAGTAGCCGAACTAGTGGAAAGCAAAAGTGTAACAGCAATTAGTCATGAAGATATGAAAAGACAGGTCACTGTTGTTGCAGAAACCACTACAGGTGTCATAGCGGGTGATATAATTAAAAAGTTCCAGGAATCCACCGCCGATTATCCTTTACCAACCGGATTGACAATTAAACTTGGGGGAGAGCATGAGGATATTCAAGAATCCTTTACTGATATGTTCACCAATATGCTTATTGCTGCCGTATTAGTATTTTTGGTACTGGCGGTACAATTTAATTCTCTGTCTCAGCCATGGATTATACTACTAAGTGTGCCTATGGCCATGATTGGTGTTTTGCCAGGTCTGGTGATTACAGGTAATAATTTTGGTTTTGTATCCTTTGTAGGTGTTGTCGCCCTAGTAGGTATTGCTGTTAACAATGCTATAGTACTAGTTGACTATATGAATTACATGCGAAAGAATGGTTTTGCAATAAAGGATGCAGTAAAAAAGGCAGTTATAGTTAGATTTGTACCGATTATGGCTACTACCATTACTACAGCCGGAGGAATCTTACCCATTACTTTAAGCCAACCTTTCTTTGGTCCATTGGGTTACGCTGTAATTTTCGGTTTACTGGCCTCAACTGTCTTGACCTTGGTTATTATTCCTGTTCTTTATACCATGTTAGAGGAGCATAAACAAACAAAGCTAGATAATAAACGCAATCAGTCAATTCAAGGAGGAGAAAATTGTGAAAAAGATATTACTGTATTTTCTAGTAATTAGCCTTATTTTGGCTGGTTGTGGTCAGGACAAGCAATCAGGGGATGTATCTACTGCTGGAAATAGCGAAGGTGTCTTTGTTAAAACCAGCCCGGTAGAAGCTGGTGAATTTACCCATTTTCTTTCATTACCAGGTCATTTACAACCGGCTGAACAGGCTTTCATCACTAGCAAGGTAAACGGAACTGTGCAATTTATTAACGCAGATATTGGCACTAAGGTTGCAAAAGGACAGACCTTATGTAAAATAGATGATACAACTTTTAAGCTACAGCATAAAAAATCCTCTTCTGATCTATCTGCAGAACAGATTAGATATGAGGATGCGGAAATAAACTATGCACGGATGAAGGCCCTATACGAAGCCCAGGCCATTTCTCAATATGAATTTGAAAACATTGAAAGTCAATTCAAGATGGCCAAGGAGCACATTAACCGGGCCCAATATGATTTTGACTTGGCTACTGAAAACCTAAATTATACAAATATAACTAGTCCTTTAGCCGGAATCGTTAGTCTAAAGGACGTGTCTGAAGGGGAAAACATTAGTCCAGGAAATACTATATTTGCCGTTGTTAAAACAGATCGGATGTATGTGGAGACCGGAGTTGCTGAGCAGGATATAATTGCTATCAAACAAGGTCAACGGGTAAAGGTCATGGTTGATTCACTGCCGGGTAACACCTTTGAAGGATTTATCACCCATATAGGGCCAGTTCCTAATCCAACGACTAAAACCTACCCAATCAAAATTACTTTAGAAAACCGGGATGATTTGCTCAAGCCGGGTATGTTTGCAACTGTAGAAATTTTACTTGCTGAACGTAAAGCCTCCCTTTCTGTACCAAAGGAATCTGTGATTACAGAAGATGGACAAAAATATGTTTTTGTAGAGCGGGAAGGTAAAGTTGAGAAAAGATTAATAGAAATAGGTTACTCTAATGATACCCATTTTGAGATCCTTAACGGTCTAAAAAATGATGAAGTGGTTGTATCAGTAGGTCACGATGGTTTAACAGACGGTAGTACAGTAGAGATAGTTTCTAATTAGAATACATTACATATTGCCTAAATTAATTATAATTTCGAAGATAGCAAAAGTAAGAAAAAGGTGGGACTAAAAGCCTCACCTTTTTCTTTTGTGATAGCTTATACATGTCAAATATCATAAACAAACTCATTAAGAAACCCGCCGTCTTAATCAAAAGACAGCGGGTTTTGTAAAATTACTCTGGCGACGACCTACTCTCCCAGGGGCTTGCGCCCCGAGTACCATCGGCCCTGGAGGGCTTAACTGCTGTGTTCGGGATGGGAACAGGTGTACCCCCTCCGGTATCGCCACCAGAAATTCGATATTCGATATTCGATATTCGATGTTCGTCATTCGAGGTTCGATCCAAGCATTCCTCTTGGGTCTTACCTCAAGCATATATCCAATTTATGTGTTCCTTCAAAACTGAACAGCTTTAAGTAATCGTCGTATATATTTTTCTTAGTTCGAACTTCGAATCTCGAATCTCGAACTTCGAGTTAGGTCAAGACCTCGACCTATTAGTACCGGTCGGCTGCAGGCATTGCTGCCCTTACACCCCCGGCCTATCTACCATGTAGTCTTCATGGGGTCTTACCTACTTGCGTAGTGGGAAACCTCATCTTGAAGGAGGCTTCGCGCTTAGATG